>NZ_JAAGOV010000030.1:0-120672 GCF_010500785.1 Salipiger sp. PrR003 | reverse complement strand
CCGGAGGGTCCGCAAAGCGGAAGCCGGTTTTTCGTTTGAAGGACGGCGCTTTAGCGCCGACCGGTCGCGAAGAGCGGGCCGAGTCATGTTGAGTGTCCGAAACACGCTGGCGGAGACAGGGCGGGATATTGCAAGCTTGGCTCTCTGCAGGCGGGATAATCATGGACGGCGGCTTCGGAGCCTCCGGCATCGCCGCTGTCCGGTCAGATGATCGCGGGCGGTGGCGCGCAGCGTCAGCGACGTCCCATCACGTTCTTCACTGCATCCGGGGCGAAAGAGACTGTTGCCCTGGGTCACGTCTCGAGCGGCGGGTCCTATGAGGATGCCGAAGACACCAAGGGGGACGAGCTCACCACTCTAGGGCGCCTGGCGGCCCTGCTGCGGAAGACGGCGGGCGCGGCCCCCGGGCATGGGGCTCAAGGGAGGCGTGAACGACTGCATCGCGGCTGGCTTACCATTGATAGAAAGCGCGCTGCCGAGGCGAGGATCGCCAGATGCGCTCGAGACGGTGATCCGGAAATATCGGCGCGATCTCGTGCCGAGCCTCCGTCGCGGACCGCCTTGAGGGCTAGGCCCAAGTGCCGGCGAGCACCTTCCCGGACCCTGAATGGATCAGGCTGAAAGTGCCAGCATGGCGCAGCGGTCGAGAGCGGCTTTTCTGCGCCTACCCAGTACCTCTCGCCGCGCTCGAACATGGATGTAGACAACTCTGGGCAACGTGGGCCCTTCCGCGAGAGCGGTTCCCGCGCGGACAGCGCCAGTCCTGCCAGGGCAGGGTCTTGCGCCCTGCCCTGGCAGGACACCCTTGGGGCACAAAAAAGGACCCCGCCGAAGCGGGGCCAGGTGGTCCTTCACCACAAAGGACAGATCAGGGATCAGTTGGCCTGCTCGGGACGAGGACGGATGCCGGTGCGCCCACGCGGATCAATGAGCCAACCGTCGCCATCACGCGCGACGCTCGCGTCGGGACCGTGCTGATCAAAAAAGGCGCGGTCCGCCTCCGTGTATCGGCGCTGGTGCAAATCGCTCGCCCTATGCCCGCTCGGACGGCGGCACCAGACCCCGGGGGCGCGATTACACTCCGGGCAGCGGACGGCCAGGACAGGGTGACGGTGGGCAATGAAATCGGGCATGAGAGCCTCCATCGAAAGTTGCGGGGCGCGCCATGCGGCATCCGCGCGGAACGGTATGGGTCGGACAGACGGGCCGGCCTGAACGGGGTCGCTGTTTAGCCCTCCCGCCGTCCCACCCGGGAAGGCGGGGCGCATGCGCCCCGCCCGTGTTTCACTGCATGCCCTCGGGAAGCCATGCGTCGATCTTCGCCGCCTGCGCGTCGGTGACGCCAAGCACGCTGCGCAGGGCGGGATCGCCGGAGAACAGGGCGTCTAGCTTCGCAGCCTTCTCCGCTTTCTTCAGCTTATCGAAGCTCGTGCCTGTGGGGTGCACTGCGGAGAGGTCCAGCAGGTCGCGCCACAGGTCCGAAAGGTAGGCGCCCCCCACGCGGCCAAAGAAGTTGGCGGCATTCGGCGTCCAAACCTCGCGTGTGCAGGGCTGGGTTTCCTTCTCGATCAGCGCGGCCAGCTTCTCGTCTCCACCCTGCAACTGTGCCGCGAGGAAGCGGACCAATTCGCCGCGAACATGCTCGCCCCCCTTTTGGCGGAAGGCGCGGAAGCTCTTGGCAAGGTCTTTGCCATACATGTCGCGCGGCAGGTCTTCCGTCAGGCGTGCATCGAGCGCGTAGCCCTCGCCGTCTGTGGTCGGCCAGTTCGGCACGTCTCGGTGGAAAGCCCGAAGGGCTTGCTCCAGCGCAGATCATGGCTCAACTGGTAGGCAAGAAGATCGATCAGCAGATCGGGATCGCGCAGTGCCGCGTGTTGGCGCGCGCCCTGGGACACGCGGGCCAGATCCTCGCGCAGCTTTTGGGAGATCGGGCTTTTCGGGGTTTCGTCTGTGCCATGGTGCGATGTTTCCAGTATGCCCGCCGCGATGGCCTGCGCCTTGTCACCCTTGCGGATAAGCCCTTCGCAGGTTTGAAGCGCGCCCTGACGGTCGACATAGAGGATCAGACCGGCATGCGCCTTCTGCGTCTCGGTATAGGTGCCGGCCAAGACCGCGTTGAGAGCGTCAAACTCCTCCTGCCCTTCTGCATCCAGAGCGTCGGCCTCGGCCAATTCCGACAGGTCAGAAAACCGCTGAGACTGCTCGGGGGATAGCTCGCCCTCCTCCTTGTAGATGCGCTCAAAGCCATTCTCCTGCAGGAACCAGTAACCGAGATAGTCATCCTCGCTCACCTCGACCCATTTCCAGCCGTCTCGCATGTAGGTCTCGGCCCGTTCTGCCAACCGCTCCGCGAAGACGGTGGCGAGAATTTCCGGATCATCGAGCAGGGTTTCCTCGGCGACAAGGTCACCTCCGATCCGGCCCCCTGCGGCCTGATAGGCTTCGATCCCGACAAACTGCGCGCGGCGGTCGCTGTCTTTCACCGCATCGGGCTTCAATGCCTTCTTGATCTGGTGGTCGGACCAGTTCTCACCCCGGCACTGCTCCAGCACCTCGAGGCTGCGTACCGCGTCGGCGCTGATGGTGAAGCAGGCGGCGGCATTGAGGGTGATTTCGTTCGCGGCCAGCGCGTCGATCACCGCCTCGGGCAGACCGGCCAGCGCAAGACGGCGGCAGACGCTTTTTTCGGTCACGGCGAAAGCGCGGGCGATGACGGCGGGCGTCGCGCCGCTGCGCTCCATCTTTCCATAGGCGCGGATTTCATCAGCGGGGTGCAGGTCGCGGCGCGCAGCGTTCTCGGCCACGGCCCAGGCCTGCGCGGTGGACAGATCGGGCGCGATGCGCACCGGAGGGTTCGCCAGCTCCGGGCGTTCCTGTGCAAGGTCCGGGTGCCGCTCGGCGAGCAGGTGCAGAGCACGAAGGCGGCGGCCACCCGCAACGATTTCCGCACCCCCTACCCCGTCGATGATCCCGGCAAGGTTCTGGATCAGCCCGGCGGTCCAGATGCTTTCCGCCAGTTCTTCAACCTCGGCAACGGGCACGTTCTGGCGCGGGTTCATCTCGGACAGCGTCAGCTTGGAGAGCGGGAAACGGGCGTCATCCGCGGTAATGGAGCTCTGCTTGGTCATTGGGACATTCCTTGTGGTGATTGAGAATTTTGTGGTATGGCTGCCCCAGCCCTGGTGGGCTGAGGCGTGGGGGCCTAGACGGTCCCGTGCTGGATCAGGAAGCGGCGGCCGATGCCAAAGTGATCGCCCTTCCTGAGAAGCGCCCATGCCTCGGCAATGCGGCGCTTCATGGTTTCATCGCTGATTGATCTCACCTCCTTCCCGCTCTGGGGACTGGAACCGGCGTTTGCCTGCCCCCTGCCCCGTAGCGCGGGACAGTCCGGAGCAAGGGCGGGGCACGATGCGCCCCGCCGCCGGTGTCAGTATTCGCTGGGGAACAGCAGGGTCAGGACGCGGCGGGTCCGGGCGTCGTCGAGCGGGTCATCGGTGCCGAACGAATAGCTCTCGTCATAGAGATCGATTTTGAACCAGACGGTTTTGTCCGCGACGGTGACAGCCCCGAAGGTGTGATCGCCGTAGGGGTCGTTGCCCTCGGTGAACTCCGAGAACGCCGCGACCGCGATCTGCGCGCGGACAACAAAATCCAGTCCTTCGGCGGCAACGCCTTGTGTGCAGACAGCGCGGCCCCGATAGACTGGATGTCCACCGCTGAGGATGGCAGCGCGAAACGCATCGTTCGCCTTGGCGACCTGCGCCGCCTGAGCCTCGAGATTAACAACGCTGGTCGCGCCGCAGGATGCACAAGCTTCGAGCGTGACGAGATCATGTTCCTCGACCTCTCCGCAGCTGGTGCAATGAAACTGAGCCATAGTGGCCTCCTTCGTGGTGAAGGCGGTGGGGGCATGGTGCCCGCCTTCCGCCGATGGGCTGCGCCTCGGCCATTCTGTCTGACCGGAAACGCATGTTTTCGGCGGAACAGAGTGGGAGAGGGCGAAGCCCGACCCACGGGCCGGACACGGACAGTCAAAGGATCGGAGACGGGGGTGGTGCGGCCCGCAGCGCGCAGCGCGAGGACACGGCCCCGGCGGAGACGACGCCAAGGGCGGCGCTTGTCTTTTGACTTTCCGGGGCCGGTCTGTTGGGCGGACAAACAAACAGCATCATGCCAGGGCGGGGGTGAGCGGGCGCCAGCCCGTCGAGCCCCTGCCCTGCCCTTCGGCCCCATGCGAGCCGCGCGCCCCGCGCGGCTCTCTCTCGAGAATTCAAATGCCGACACCAGAAGCTGCGAGGCCGGTAGACGTAAGGACACAGCCCAGATGTCCACCGCGGGAATATTCGCGAGGCGGGGCTCAGGAAGATGCCGCGAACACAAGGCACTCGCACAAGCCGGAGGCGGAGCCGCAGGGAACGGTCGTCACCCGAAGGGCCGAGACGTCTCTCTTGATCGACCATGGGGCCGCGGCGCGGGCTGGCTCAAAAGAGACGGCATGCGCCGCACTTGGGCCTCAGGGAGAGCGAGGGGGTAAGGCTCGGGTCGTAGGCGGGCACAGCCCGCCGGAGACTAGGACGCGGTCCTGAACGGGCGCGCTCTCGAGCTTGGCTCGAGAGCGTGCACGGGCAGGATGGGCCCCCAACATTCCAAGCTCGATTGCCCACTACGAACATGCATCTGCAGCACCGAGGACTCGCCAGCATGACAGCACGAAATGGCTCGTTGGCCGAGCCTATGCCTTTCAGCTCGAGGTTTTTTTGCCAGTAGCGGATGCCATTCCCTTCATAAAGTCCCGCCAGATGTTCATGGACGTAACTTATGACGTCGTCACGAACGGATCTCAGGAACACCTGCTTCGCGGACCATCTCCTCAACCACATCGCTCCGGAACCCTTGAGTTCAAGGAGACAGTGGCGATCAGTGCCTCGTTCCACCGATGGTCGAAACATTCTACCTCTCTACTAGCGCGAGGCCTCTGCAGAAGAGCAGCGCGCAAAAATGGATTGAGAGCACGCTGCTTCTCACGTGAGATGCGCGTTGGGCTGGCCTCAAGGCGACCGCGCTTCTTCGGTTAGACCGCGTTCTGATGGAAGCGAATCTTGCCAAGATGTTCCGCCGAGAGGTCGAGTAGACACGATCCCTTGTGGCGCCTTGCCGCGTATCGCCTCATGGTTGAGGACACCGGAAAGCCCTCGTAAGTCCACCAAATTCTACAAAAATGTCACAAATTCAATACCTTATACGCAAAACGTGCTTGGCGGCGGAGATGCATATTCCACACGCGAAAAATCTTGTTGTATTTCAATGCATTGCGCTTATTGGGGCACACCTGGTGTTCCTCTGTGGATAAATTTGGCACTGATTTTGCAGAAAAAAGTTGCCTAAACTGGGTTTCCGTGCGACCTCCTATATTGCGCTAAAAGCAAAACAAAACGATTTAAGCGCAACGCAGGAGTCGAGCAGATGAACCAGACCACCAAGGTCGTCTCGGAATCCCCATGGGGCAAGCATGAGACGTTTCACGAGTACATCGTAGCCCGTGGTGACGAACTCTCGCAATCACTCGCGATGCTGATGACGGAATCGTTCCGGCCGGATGCTGCCAAGAGCCTGCGTCTCTACAGCGCCTCCGAAGCCGCCGACTTTATTGGCACCTCCGTTCCCAACCTGCGCAAGGTGCTCTCGGAGGCCGAGATCAAGGGCTTCGACGGCCAGCCCGTTGACGTCTTCCAGGATGCCCGGGGCCACCGCTGGTACACCGCCGAGCAGATCGATGCTGTGCGCATGTACTTTCAGGCTGAAGCGCGGTCTCCAGACAAGTTTCTGCCCGGTCGAAGGACCAGGGATGACCATCTCCAGGTTCTCACCTTCATGAACTTCAAGGGCGGATCGGGAAAGACCACCAGCGCCATACATGCCGCGCAAGGTTTCGCCCTGCGCGGATATCGCGTTCTGGCGATCGACCTCGACCCACAGGCCACCCTCACCATGCATTTCGGGGTGCGCCCGGAGATAGACTACGCGCAAGGCGGAACCATCTACGACGCGCTACGCTACGAGAAGCCGGTCCCCATTTCCCAGGTAATCAAGACCGAGACCTACTTCCACAACCTCGATTACGTGCCTTCCGGCATCATGCTCACCGAGTACGAGACTGAGAGCGCGCTCTACCTGCGCGAAACTGGCTACATGCCGTTCTACATGCGAATGGGCAACGCGCTGCGGGAGATCGAGGACCAGTACGACATCGTCGTGATCGACTGCCCGCCGCAGATCGGCTTCTTGACGCTGACCGCGCTGAACACGACGACCGGGATCATCACGACGATCCAGCCCAGCATGTACGATGTGGCATCCATGGCCCAATTTTTGGCGCTCATGGGCAACTTGGTAAACGCGATCTCCGAGCAGGGCGTGGAGCCGCCGCTGGATTTCATGCGCTATCTGATCACGCGCTACGACAACACCGACAACAACCAGCAGGATATCACCCGCTTCCTGCGGCACCAGTTTGGGCGCGAGGTTCTCAAGTCTGAGGTGCTCGACTCCACGCTCGTCACCCGGGCTGCCAGTGAGCAACGCACAATCTACGAGATCGAGCCCCGGGATCAGAACCGCGGCACGTTCAAACGTGCTTGGTCCGCCTTCAACGCGGTTCAGGACGAACTCGAGAACATGGTGCAAGCCGCCTGGAAGCGCGGTCCGATCAGGGGAGATCTGTAATGGCCCGTCGCCCGAGCGTCTTTGATCGCGCCCTCCCTCGGGAGCAACCGTCACCGAATGAGGCTGCAGAGCCGGCTGCACCGCCCGTCGAGAAGTCGCAGGCTGCGGGTAAGGTCGGCATCGCCTCGCTGATGTCCGCTGGACTGGACCAAGCGCCAGGTGACAAGGGTGTCCCGCCCACCCCCGCCGTCATGGCTATGAAGCGTTCGCTGAAAGATCTTAGCGAGGCATCGATACAGGAAATCCCGCTCGACCAGATCGGGGACTCCCGCATCCACGACCGGATCGATCTAACCGAGGATCTTGAGCCGCTCATGAAGAGCCTCGAGGAGAACGGCCAGGAAACGGCGGTCAAGGTTCGGTATGCGGCCCCCGGAGCTGGCAAGCCAGTGTACGAGATCATTGTTGGCCGCCGCCGTGTCGCAGCGGCGCGTGCGCTCGGATGGGAGAGCATCAAGGGGCTTGTCCTCAAGATCACAGACGAGGAACTTCTCCGCTCTCTGATCAGTGAGAACAGCGCCCGCAAAGACACGACCTTCATCGGGCGATCGCAGCTGGCCTATCTCGCCTCGAAATCAGGCCACTCGGACGATGAGATCGCCAAGATCTACAGTTCGGATCGAACCCTGATCAATAGGATGATCCGCATCTACGAAGTGATCGGGCCCGAGATCATCAGCCGTATCGGTGATGCGCCCGACATCGGCCGACGCCGCTGGATGGACCTGCGCTCCCTGCTTGAGGAGAGCCCCATGTCTCCCGACGAGGTGTCGAATTTGATTACTCAGGGCATTGATCGTTTCGCTGACGAAATCGCCGAACTTTGGGCAAAGCGTGTCTCCACAAACTCGTCCGGCAATGAGAGCATTCCGCAGTCGACGCTGCGGTTCTACGCCCTCGAGCGCATGCTCCAGGATCTGAAGACCCAAGCGTCCGAGAATGCCGACAATGGCACCGATGTAGCCGAAGGCGCGAGACCCACCAAGGCGACAGCACGCGCGCAGAAACGCCCCCTGCCCGGCTTTGGCACAGTGCAACGCAAGCCCAAGGAACTGGTCCTCAAGATCGATAGAGGCCTGGATCCCAATCTCCTGCAGCGTATCGAGGACGCGCTCCCGGACCTTGTAAGACAGGTCATAAAGGACGCTCAGGGAGACAAGAATTCCTGATTGCTGAGCAAAGCAGTCAGGATTGAGTGCGTTCTGTGACCGCGGTCACAGAGCAAAAACGAGAGAAACAAACGAGGAAAGGACAGACCAGACAAAAAGAAAGACCCCCCGAAATCCGGTTTTCCGAACTCCGAAGGGTCCTGCGGTAGTCTTGTAGCAAACTCTACCTAGGACATTTTCGAATCATTTTCAACACCGATTTCGGTGAACGGTCTCCGTTTGTCTTCTGAGAATCGAGCATGATGACAAAAATGTCCGCGAATGAGCAGCGCGGGCACTGGACTTCCTGTGGCCAAGCGACCGGGGCGCTCAGCTCCGGAATCGACCGCTGGGACCTTCTGGAGTGCGTAGCAGAACTCCGGAAGCCTCTTGGTGTCTCCGATCGCGATCTCAGGATTCTCCAGGCCCACCTGTCTGTTCTGCCGAAGGGCCCCCTTCTGGCAGCCAATCCCAACGTCAGCTTCATGAGCGGGGCAGAAGTTTGTCGCCGCGCCGTGGGGGTTGAGGAACACACACGTCTGAGGGCGGAGCAGCGCCTAGAGAAGGCCGGTCTCGTAACCCGACGCATGAGCGCCAACCGGCGTCGCTTCGCCGTGCGAGATGGTGAGGGCAAGGTACGTTCCGGCTACGGCATCGACCTTTCCCCTCTTGTCGAGCGTGCGGATGAACTGATGCAACTCCGCGAAAGATTCCGCGCGGCAGAAGCACATAAGGCTGAAATGCGCTCTTCCTTGCGAGCCAAGCTACGAGAGCTCGAGGACCTCACTCTCGCAGCGGTGAACGACACGCACGCGCTTATTGAGCGCATTAAAGCATGGCGCACGGTCCTTCGCCGCCGAACTCTGGCTTTGTTGGATCTCAAATCTATGGCTGCAGAGATCGAAGCCATCGAAGCCAAGATCAAACCCGAAGAACAAGAAGCTACAGCGCTGGCCAGAACAGAGACTCTGTACCGCTGTTCCGACGCGCAGTCCGACAAAAAGGCGGTCGATGACGAGCAAAATGTCGGACACATAGAGTCTGACCAAAAAGATTCTAACAAAAGAAACTCAGTGCATTCGGGCCGAAGCAATACGCAGACGCCAACGCTGCATCATTGCAACGAATGGAACGAGCTGAAGGAACTCCAGGCTTTCTATCCACGCCCCCCAACAAGTGTCCGCGATCTCCTCAGCAAGATCTTTGAGTTCGGAGGCTTCCTTGGTCTCAGAGAACCAGTCCTGTCAAACACCGTCGCTCGCCTCGGACCCGATGGCACTGCCATCCTTCTCGATTACATCGCTGGGCAGATCGGCCGGGTCCCAAATCCGGAGGGGTATCTGAAAAGCCTTCTTCGCGCCAATGCGCGTGGGGAGACAATCGCTGGCGGCAGACTACACAGCGGTAGAGCGTCGATATGAGTGCGGTCTCTCAAATCGACGCTCCACGTGAAGGACCCCGCTCTCTCGCTCTGTGGTACTGATCGCAGTGCGAAGGGGACCGTACGAGTATGCCTTGAGGATTTGTGACCGCGGTCACAGTTCAACGGATTTAAGATTCACGAGTGGGTTGCTTGCCAGAGAGGCGTTTGTGACCGCGGTCACAAATCGGTCTGGGATCCCTACCCTTGCTCCCGGCATCTGCCTTGAACCTTTTGAGCTACGGCCACAACAGTCCATCTGTGACCGCGGTCACAGTATTTTGCCCTTCTCGTAAAACTGCGATTTTTTCCCATGCAGCCCATCGGACTTCCTGTTCGTTTCATAAAAATTCTGGGGTGCCTCTGCCCAAAAGAGCGCGGATCACGGACGAGTCGCACATCGATCCCACTCCGATCTCTTGACGCCAGCCTGAAACCTCGGTCTCGAGACGCAACGCAAAAGAAAGGTCTAAGTACGCACCTCAGTGCGCCGTGGCACTGTTCGTGTACGTAAGTGAAAGACCTTGACCTTCATCTTCCAGGAATTAGAGAAGCGGGCCGCGATGATCTGCCCTAGCTTCCTCCTGTCGCACGCTGTCCCTTCCCGACCCAAGAGACGACCCAGCTATCGAGTCAATAACTCCTGTGGCAACAGCGCGTGCCTAATGCGTCAGCGAAACAGATGAATGAGAATGGCTGGAAGGCTGGAATTGGCGCCGGTCGGGGCCGATGCGATCCTCCTTCTTCAGAACGTCCATCAGGGTATGGACGAGTATGTGGCGCTTGATCTTTCGACCGTATGGGATGTACGCGCAATCGAAGTAGACCACCATGTGAACCGCGGTACTCCCTGAGAATTCTGGAGTTGGGCTCGCAGTGCCGACACTTCGAATTCACTATCCGAACATCAGCCTCTACGGCTCACTCACGACAATGTCCCCGACGTCCGTACTTGCAAGGACCGCTGGCTATGTGCCGTTGGAACGAGGCCACCGAAAGGGTCACGCTGTTCCGATCGAAGGCCGTAGCGACGGCCGCAATGTATATGCCCATCAGTTGCGGCGACGGGGCAGGGGCCCCGCATGCGGTCCCAGCGAAAAATATGCGCCCAGCGTAGGCCCTCAACATGTCCTCCGAGACCGCGCCGTGTGCACAGTACCACGCCGTGTCGACCTGCCGGTCTATGTGGCCGAATTCTGCCACCTAGACGGCACGGAGATCACCAAGATACTCTCGCCCCCCTGACTGACGGGCAAGGGGCCTGCAGCTCTGAGAGCGAATGCGGGATGTTATACACACTTCTTTCGGGGCTATTTTAACTGACCAAAACTAGAACGTTTTGGGGCAAGCCAACTCTGATCGCGAACACGACTTTCAAGCCCAGAGATTTGGCAATCGTCATTCCTTTCATTCTCCGCGATGTCCGGCCCTCTCTGAGGACATGCGGGCCGGCGTAAGACCCAAGGAGAAGGGGCTGTGATCATCTCGGCGATCCCAGGGCCCGTCTCCTGCCGCTAATTGATTTATCTAAGTATCTGAAATATAGTTAATTAGTTAAGAAATTTCGCGACTTCATGCCACTAATTTGTGCCACTAATCCGGGCCATGCCGCCGGACCTCTTGAAGTCCCGAGGGCGCCGGAACCGTTGCATGAGATTAACAGAGACCGGGCAGTGCTGTGGCGGCGGGTCGCGCGCACGGATCAAGGGACCGCGATCGGTGCAAGACTTCGCATAATGCAGTTGTAGATACAAATGGCCCTACGTGAGATTCTGTTCGACAAACGCAGCATGGCCGACTGACACTCCCTCCGGGTCGTGAGCCAAGGAAAGGGGTGGCAGAGATTGGCCGCCATTGGCGCGCCAGGCATTGTTCATCGCTTGGAAGCTGGCCGCGGGCGTCTTATCTGCGAACGGGGCCGGGCAGGGAGCTCGGTCCGGTGAAAGGACGACAATGCAGCGCTGCGACCCGGCCTTCGGAGCCCGAGGACTACTTCACCGAGGCGCGGGCGCGCATCGAGAGTCATGTCGCGTCGACCTTCTCCTTCGCGGGATCGGCCCGTCTGCATCGCAGGGCCCTGGGCCTTGATATCCTCTGTGTCCCGCTCAACGTCGTCCTGGCGCCCCTGCATGCGGTCCTCCGCCTCGTCGCGCTCCTGATGCGGGTGGTGCGCCTGAGACGCGCTTCATGCCTTCTGGGGCGCATCCACCTGATCCTGCCCACGCGCACGGCTCGCGCGGTGGAGGAGGGGCTTCTCGAGCATGTCTTTGCCCTGACGGGCGGTCCGGGGCGCTCCATCGTGGATCGCGTCGCCGAGGCTCCTCCGCTTCGCGATGACGCGTCCCTCAGCGAGGCAGAGACGCGCAGGCGGGCAGAACGCGCCGCCGCGACCATCAAGACCTACACCGGCACCCGGTCGGCCGTGGCCGAAATGACCACGGTGCTGCTGACAATCTGCTTCGGGGCCTGGCTCTTCCATCGCCTGACCCCGGGCATGCAGTCCCTGGCGCCTGCGCTGGCCGATACCTACGCCATGGACGCCGCGATCGGGAACTTCCCGCTCGGGCGTGGACTGGGCGGTCTCTGGTACGGCGCCTTCCCAGTCGGCGCCTCGCCCCTGGCCATTGTCACGGTCGCCCTGATGCCCATCGTCACGGCGGCCGTCGTCACGGCCTTTGCGGGCATCCTGGCCGATCCCGTCCAGACCCGGCTCGGTGTCCATCAGGCACGTCTGCTCCGGTTGGTCACCGCCGTGGAGCGGGACATGACAGGGTCGGATACCGCTCCCTTCGCGGCGCGCGAGCACCTCTATGCGCGGGTCTTCGACATCGCCGATATCGCCGGTGGGCTGTTCAGGCACTTCCGGTGAGGACAGTCTGGACTATCCCTGGACGAGCGTCATGGCCCGAGTGCCAAGAGTACCAGGCGCACGGCATGGGTCTATACCTCGTTTGATCGAGCGGCAGCGTTGTATGCACTCTCCTTGCGAGCATCTTTTGGGCGGAATCGCAGCCCTCAACCGTGATGCTGGTAACCTTCCCCCCACCGCAGCTCGAGTAGGGGTACCCGCGCTTGGTCGCGAGCTCATTCCTAGACCTGATGATTGCGGAGTGAGCTGACTTGGCACGGCAGACCGCGTTACATACTTCAGCGTTATCCGACCGGGCACTCCTTTGGGCATGAGACAGACGCAGAAGAGGGCTCGAAAAATTCAAGAACCACATACTGTTAACCCACAGGCCGCGTACGCACCTGGAGTCATTTGTCGCTTCGTAAAATTTGGGAGGCTTCCCTGTTCAAAGGTGTATTATCTTGGGAAGGGCCGCCGACCCAGTCAGCCCACTCCGCGATCATGGGGTCTATGGGACGCGGGCCTCTGAGGAACCACGGGGACGTGGTTCTGGCGATGCGCCGGGACCGACTGATGCCAGTCCAGACAGCGAGCACGCAATTGCGATGGGCACGTCTTGATTCTATTGAATCAGCATCGTGTTGGCAGCTGCCGCGCTGACCACCGACCGAAACACGCATCCCAGCGGCCCTAGCAGTGAGGCCGCGCTCTAGGGAAGGACGGCGACCTAACTGGACTTAAACCCCACTCCGACGGACCAAGCCGCTTGTGCCGAAGGCGATCGACGAAGATGGCCCCGTGACCGAATTCAGAGCCAAAGTTCGCTGCCGACAATGGGGCTGGCTCAGATGCTCAGCACCTCGAAGTCCAAAATTCAGGAGGGCGTGTTTGGACCAATGTCATCCGCGTCCGGCACGGCCACTTGTGTTCTGTCGATGGTCTTGAAGCGCGGCTTGTGCGGCGGAAACTTGGCGCGGTCCTCTTCGAGCAGGCCCGCGTCCGTGATGATGAGGTCGATGGAATTGATCGGCACCGTGCGGTGCAGGGCGCAGGACATGAACCTGCTGCTGTCGGCGATGAGCACGACCTCTCTTGCGGCGGCGGCCATGGCTCGCTTCATGTGCCCCAGTTCCAGATTGGTTTCCGACGTGCCATTCTCGTCGATTGCGGTGGCCGAGGTGAAGAAGATGTCGCAGTGGATATTCTTCAGGAAGCCCAGCCCGGGCTCTCCCAGCAGGCTGAACGAGCCGACACGACACGCGCCTCCCGGCACGATCAGGGTGATGTTGTCGCGGTAGGTCAGCTGCTTGGCCACGTAGAGATCGTTGGTGATAACGGTAAGCGGAAACTCGATCTTTGCGATCTCGTCGGCCAGGCGATGACAAATGACGGCGCCGGTATCGATCAGGAGGGACTGGCCCGGTTCGATGAGCGTGAGCGCCTCGCGCACTATGGCCAGCTTTTCCTCGACCGCTGTTCGCTGCGACAGGTCGGTGGACGGCTCGTAGCTCGAGCGGGACCGGATCGCCACCGCGCCGCCATGGGTGCGCCGCACGAGCCCCTCGCCTGCCAGGACGTCCAGGTCCCGGCGAATGGTCGATACTGAAATCCCCAGCATCCGAGCAAGATCCTGACCGGATCCCGCCTGGTTCTGCTTGAACCAGTCGATGAGATGTTGCCGCCGCTCTGCCGGCAGCATCTCTTCATTCAATGTGTCCTCTGACTTGCGCAAGGGGACCTCCTAATCTGGCATTGGGTCGGTTTGACCTGACTATCGGTAACTAAGTGCGTCAAAGCAGGCTAGGTAACCAAAGGACGATCTGCGGGAAAACCGCGAGAATGACCGTTCCGAGACACAGCAGCAGGAAGAAAGGCATCGTCGCGCGCACGGTTTCCCCAAGCGATCGCTGCGTGAGGCCCTGCAGGACAAAGAGGTTCAGTCCCACTGGCGGTGTCAGGGCGCTCATCTCTATCATGATGACGAGGTAGATGCCAAACCACAGCGGGTCGAAACCGGCCTGCACGATGAGCGGGACCGCGATGGGTACCGTCATCACGGTCATCGAGGTGCCGTCGAGGAACATGCCCAGCACGATGTAGAGACCGGCGAGGATCAGCAGAACGCCATAGGGCGACAGATCGAGCGACGAGATTGCCTGCGTGATCTGATTGGGCAACTGCAGGAAGGCGATTGCTGCCGACAGGAAAGAGGATGCGGCGATCAGCATCAGGATCATGGCCGAGACGCGGATGGTCGCGGCAAGGCTGTCACGCATGAGTTTGAGCGTGAACTGACCGGTGACGATGGTGATCACGATGGCCCCGAACACGCCGACCGCGGCGGCCTCGGACGGCGTGGCGATGCCCGAGTAGATCGACCCGAGCACGACGAACATGAGCAGCATGATCGGCAACAGTTCGACAAAGCCGCGCGCGATCGCGCGGGCGTCCACCTTGCCTTCGTAGCGCGGGGCACGTTCGGGGTGCAGCAGCGAGACAAGCGCGATGTAACCCGCGTAAAGTCCTGCCATCATCAGGCCGGGCAGCAGGCCGCCGGCAAAGAGCTTGGCAATCGAGACTTCGGCCAGGACCCCGTAGACGATCATGGCAATCGAAGGCGGGATCAGCAGCCCGAAGGAGCCGGCACCGGCCAGCGAGCCTGCGGCAAGGCGCAGGTCGTAGCCGCGCGCCTGCAGTTCGGGGATGGTGATCTTGCCCACCGTCGCCGTGGTTGCTGTGGACGAGCCCGAGATCGCGGCGAAGACCGTGCAGCCGAAGACGTTGGTGTGCAGCAGGCCGCCCGGGATGCGCGCCACCATGGGCGCAAGGCCACGGAACAGCCGCTGCGAGATGTCGGTGCGGAAGATGATGTCCCCCATCCACATGAAGATCGGGATGGCTGCAAGCTCCCACGAGATGGCGGAGGAAGAGATCACCTTGGTGGCAATGGTCCCGATGCGGGCAGCGCTGAAGTCGAGGACAAAGTACATCGCCGAGGCCCCGACCAGCATCAGGCCGGAGAAGATCCACGCGCCGGAGCCGAGAAAGAGAACGAGCAGCAGCAGGATGACCGTGGCGGAAAACGTGATGGACATGGAAATCTCCCGATCAGAGGGTCAGGGCGCGTTCTTCGGCGTGACCGACCACGATGAGTCGGAGCGCCCGTACGAGCATTTGCAGGAGCAGCAGGATGAGGCCCACGAAGAAGAAGCTCTCGGGGATCCAGAGCGGGATCGGGATCAGGTGTTCGCTGACCGAACCGCGCTCGAAAAGCTTCGCCACCGACTTCCACTGGTGCATGGCGAGGAACCCCATGATGGCCGCGGAAGAGCCGAGGGCGAAGGCCTCCACGATCCAGCGCAGCGGACCGGAGAGCGTGTCGGTTAGGGCTGTCACGCGGATCATTGCGCCTTCCTCCAGCGCCCAGGGCGCGGCGAGGAACGTGATCGCGGCAACGCCGAAGCCCACCAGAACATCGGCCATATAGGTCGAGGTGGAGAACATCCGCATGCAGATCTCGAGCAGGATGAGAAGGGTCATCGCGACCAGAAGGGCCGCCGAGATGACGGCCGCGGTCCTGTTGAGGATCGTCGACAGCCGAGCGATGGAGGCAAGCCAGGCCGGATCGTCGTTGCGGTCGGGGTGGTGGTGCTCTTCGATCTCGGGGAGTTCAGGCTTCTCTACGGGACTCACTGCACGCTCCATGGTTTGTCATTCCTAGGGGCTCCGCGCCCCGCTGTGCAGGGCGCGGAGGATAGCAAGGATCAACCCTGCTGGGACTTCAGTTCCTCAAAGCGGGCCAGGATGCGTTCGCCGCGCTCGCCTGTCTCGGCCAGCCAGGTCTCGCGCACCTGAACACCGGCCGCTTTCAGGAAGTCGAAGACCTCTTGCGGCACGTCCGCGCTGCGGGTGATGTTCATGCCGTTCTCGGCCATCTTGGTGTAGGCCTTGTCGATCGAGGCGCGGATGATATCCCAGTTGTAGGCGTCGCAGGTCTCGATGGTCTCGAGCATGGCGGCCTGAACGTCCTCGGGCAGGGCGTCGAACTCGTCCTTGTTCACGTGGCACATGAACAGGCCCATGGCGTAGCTGAGTTCGGTGAAGTCGCTCAGGTAGTCCCAGATCGACAGCTGGATCGCGCCGTCCGCAGAGGTGAGTACCGCGTCGAGACCGCCGGTCGACAGCTGCGGGATCAGGTCGGACCAGGCAACCTGCAACGGCGCAGCGCCCGCGTTCTTGAGGGTCTGGGTGCCGTTCACGTCATAGGTGCGCACGCGCAGGCCCTTGAGGGCATCTTCCGAGGTGATCGGCATCTTTGCGTGGATGCCGGAGGGCGCGTTCGGCATGGCCCAGAGCAGCACCATGTTGTTCTCTTCGAAGACCTTCGCATATTCTTCGCGGGCGGCCTGCCAAAGCAAGTAGGCTTCGTCGAGATCGGAGGCGATGAAGGGTAGCGACGACAGGTTGAACAGGGGATCGATGCCGCCTAGTTGCGTCATCAGCGTGACCGCCGCTTGCACGCCGCCATCCTGCACGGCATCGAAATGGTCAATCGACTTGTAACCGAGGGCGCCGCCGCCCTGGTAGTTGATGCTAAGCTTGTCGCCGACCTTCTTGCTGACTTCCTTCACAAAGAAATTGCACGCCTGGCCAGAGAGGGACGTGGCGCCGTACTCATCGGACATGTCCCAGCGGACGTTGGCGAGGGCGGGGCCGGTCAACGCGACGAGCGCGCCGGTAGCGGTGGCGGTGCGCATGAACGCGCGACGAGTGAATGTCATGGTAAAGCTCCCTGCGATTGCTTTCGTTTCGGGCGGATACGTTCGCCGCACCGATCATTGAGGCGTGCACAATGATGCGTGTATGCAGGCACATTTGGACCCTATTCGTCAAGAAAGTTTCACTTACCGCCATAGAATCTGATGGATGATGCTCATATTTGACTTTTTTTCTGTAAAATTCGGCATGCCTTAGCCAGTATCCCGACATTCTGTCATCGCTGAAAACTTTTTCGTTCACTTTCGACCACAAATGAGCAACGGTAGGCTCCGTAGCGGGGATGATCGCGATTCTCCGGTACCACCTAGGAGCAAGGTAGTGATTCATGTCGTCGAATACCCAAATCCTGCTATTTCTGCGTGGCGCGAGTTTGAGCTCTATGCCAAATGCACTCGGCGCCTTGCTCCGCTTGGGAGCAAGCGCGGTGCAGGGGCGCCGCCGGAACTGCGGCTGACTTGATCTTACCTTGATGCTTCTTGATCGTTTCTATTGCGCGTTTTTCCCAACGTTCAATTTTGGGGTGAGCGGGAACGAACCGACTTTTCGTGTACATCGAGAGCGGAGGTCTTTCCCTCGAGAGCAGCAAAGGACGTCGTCGCGTGTCGCGCGGTGGCGCGACATATTCCAGAAAGCGGCCGCGCGCGCGGCCTGAACAAAAGGTAGGAAGGCAGAAATGGCCTGGAGAATTGGCGTAGATTCCGGAGGCACGTTCACCGATGTGTGTCTCTTCGATGAAGACAGTGGCAAGGTCGAAATCTGGAAGGTCTCGTCCACGCCAGACGATCCTTCGCGCGGCATCACCACGGGTGTGGTCGAGGGCCTCGACCAGGTCGGCAAGACCGCCAAGGACCTGTCCTTCCTCGGTCACGGAACCACGGTTGCCACCAACGCGCTGATCGAGCTGCGCGGCGTGAAGACCGGTCTCATCGTCTCCGACGGCTTTCGCGACCTGCTGGAAATCGGCCGTCAGAAACGCCCGAATCTCTATGACATGAACGCCGAGAAGCCCGAGCAGCTGGTCTCGCGGGATCTGCGTCGCGAAGTGCCCGAGCGCATGAAGTACGACGGCACCATTGATGTGCCGCTCGACGAGGCCGCGCTTCGCGCCGAGCTGCGCGAACTTGCCGGTCAGGACATCAAGTCGCTGGCCGTGTGCTTCCTCTACGGCTTTCTCAACACTGAACATGAAGAGCTCGCCAAGCGCGTGATCGCCGAGGAGCTGCCGGATGTCTTCGTGTCGACCTCGCATGATGTCGCGCCCGAGTTCCGCGAGTTCGAGCGTCTGTCGACCACCGTGGTCAATGCCTACCTCGGGCCGGTCATGCAGCGCTACATCCGACGCCTGAAGGAAAACCTCGCAGAGATCGGTCTGGAAATCGCGCCGCAGCTCACCCAGTCGAACGGCGGCGTGATCGGCTTCGACACCGCCGCGAACCTGCCGGTGCGCACCGTGCTCTCCGGTCCCTCCACCGGCGTGGTTGCTGCGCAGGCCATCGGCAAGATGTCGGGCTTTGACAACATTATCACCTTCGACGTGGGCGGCACCTCTTCCGACGTGGCGCTGCTGCAGAACGGTGTCTGCCAGCTTACCGGCGAGGCCGACGTCCACGGTTACCCGATCAAGGCGCCGATGCTCGACATCCACACGGTCGGCGCTGGCGGCGGCTCCATCGCCCATGTCGATAGCGGCGGCCTGCTGAAGGTCGGCCCGCGCTCGGCTGGCGCTCATCCGGGGCCGGTCTGCTATGGCCTGGGCTCGACAGAACCGACCGTGACCGACGCCAACATCGTGCTTCAGACGCTGAACCCCGTCGAGATCCTCGGAGGCCGCATGAAGGTGCGCCGCGATCTGGCTGTTGCGTCCGTACAGCGCCTCGCCGACAAGCTCGGCCTGGGCGTGATGGAAAGCGCGCAGGGCATCATCTCGGTGGTGACCGCAAACATGGCGAAGGCGATCCGGGTGATCTCGGTGCAGCGCGGCCACGACCCGCGCGACTACGCGCTGATGGCCTTCGGCGGGGCGGGCCCGCTCCACGCCGCACGTCTGGCCCGAGAGCTCGACATGGGCAAGGTGATCGTGCCGCTGACCCCGGGAACGCTCTGCGCGCTCGGACTGCTGCTCACTGACCTGCGTGCCGACTTCGCGATCTCGCGCCTGCTGCCGCTAGACGACAGCGCGCTTGCCTCCATCGATGCAGGCTTTGCCGACCTCATGGGGCAGGCGGGCGCATGGTTCGATGCCGAGGAGATCTCCGAGGACCGCCGCGTGATGACGCGGACCGCGGACATGCGCTACATGGGCCAGAACTACGAGCTTTCCGTCGCTGTGCCTGCCGGTCCGATCACCCCGGAGACCTTCAAGGCACTTGAGGAAGGCTTCGAGGCGGCGCACCGCCAACGCTTCGGCTTCGTCGCGGAAGGCGAGCAGATTCAACTCGTCACCCTGCGTCTCGAGGCGGCCGGCGTCGTGAACAAGGCCCAGTTCAAGCCGCAGCCGGTCGAGGGGCACGATGCCTCTGCCGCGCAGATCGACACCCGCGATGTCTATATGGCCGAAGCTGGCGACTTCGTGTCCTGCGCGGTCTATGCGCGGGACAGGCTGCGCCCCGGAAACGTCATCCAGGGCCCTGCAATCGTTGAACAAATGGATACCACCACGGTTATCCTGCCAGACATGTCGGGCACCGTGGACACCTATCTCAACCTGATCCTGGAGGTGAAGGCATGACCGCGACCGAAAAAATGACCATCGATCCGATCACGGTCGAGGTGATCGGCTCGGCACTTCAGAGCATCGTCGAGGAGATGGGCGAGGCGCTGGTGCGCGCGTCCTACTCCACCAACATCAAAGAGCGGCGCGACTGCTCCACCGCGCTCTTCGACCATCGCGGCAACACGCTGTGCCAGGCCGAGCACATCCCGATGCACCTCGGCTCATTCCTTGGCGTGATCCCTGCGATTCAGGCCCGCTTCGACATGGCCGACATCAAGCCCGGCGACGTGTTCATGGCCAACGACGCCTATGCGGGCGGCGCCACGCACTTGCCCGACATCGTGCTGGCGGAACCGATCTTCGTCGAAGGCACGCTGGTCGCATGGGCGGTCAACACCGCGCACCACTCCGACTTCGCCGACCGTGGCCACGAGCACATCTATCAGGAAGGCATCCGCATCCCGCCGGTCCGCCTCTACCGGGAGGGCGTGCTCAACAACGACCTGCAGGAGATGTTCCTGCTCAACTGCCAGGTCCCGCGCGAGCGCATCTCGGACCTGCGCGCCCAGATGTCCGCGAACCGCCTCTGCGTGCAGCGGATGAGCGACCTCTGCGTCAAATACGGCACCGCAAAGGTGCTCGCCGCCGGGGACGCGCTGCAGGACTACGCCGAGCGCAAGATGCGTGCTGCAATCGAGGCGATCCCCGACGGCACCTACAGCTTCGAAGACCAGTTCGACAGCAACCAATGGTCCGGCGCGATGACCTTCAAGGTCGACATCACCGTCACCGGCGACGAGATGCTGCTGGCCTTCGATGGCCCGCCGCAGGTTCGCGGCGGCCTGAACCTGATCTACACCTCGCTTCTGGCGGCGGCCTATTTCACGGTGAAATCCGTGCTTGATCCGACCGTCCTGCCAAACGCGGGTCTGGCGCGGCCGCTTACCGTGACGGCGCCCAAGGGATCGATCCTCAACTGTGCCCATCCGGCGGCGGTCGAGGGACGGATCGCGGCCTCGCAGCGGGTGACCGATCTGGTCTACGGCGCGCTCGCCAAGGCGCTTCCGGGAAAGGTCATGGCTGCCGGCAACGGCTGCTGCACCGGCGCGATCTTCAACGGGGCGGACGACGACGGCAACATGTGGGTCTACCTCGAGACGATCGGTGGCGGTGGCGGCGCTCGCCCCGGCGCGGACGGGCTCTCGGGCATCCATGTCGGCCTGACCAACACCTCGAACCTGCCGGTCGAGGCGCTGGAGCTGGAATACCCGCTCACGCTGCTGCGCTACGAACTCGTGGACGACAGCGCAGGCCTGGGCCAGTTCCGCGGTGGCATGGGAGTCAGGCGCGTCTACCGTGCCGAGAAGGCCTGCCGCTTCACCGTCGAGAGCTCCCGCGTGGGGTCGCAGCCCTGGGGCCTCGACGGCGGCCATAGTGCCAAGGGCACCACGCTCGACTTCGGCGACGGGCGCACGACTTTCGCGGGGATGGTCGACCTGAAGCCCGGGCAGATCGTGTCGATCACCACCCCGGGTGGCGGTGGCTACGGTGATCCGGCGAAACGCCCCGAAGAGTCCGTCCTGCGCGACATCGCGGAGGGCCGCGTCAGCGCCGCGGCCGCCAAGGCGACCTTCGGTCTCGGCGCCTGACGGACCTAGCAGCGCATCGAGGGACGGTCACGGAACATGATCCGTGGCCGTCCCGCAGACACGCCGCGAACAAACTCCTCCTGAGCAAAGAATTTATGATGATTAACAGTGAAACCAGAGGGTTCGTCCCCTCGCTGAACACGGTCGCGAGCGAGTCCGAGCTTCCGGCCGAAACTGATGTGGTGGTCATCGGCGGCGGCACGGCGGGCGTGTCGACCGCGCTTTTCCTCGCGGAGAAGGGCGTCCGTGTCACCCTGTGCGAAAAGGGTGAAATTGCCGCCGAGCAGTCGTCGCGCAACTGGGGCTGGACCCGCCAGATGGGCCGTGATCCGCTCGAGATGCCGCTGACAATCCAGAGCCTCAACCTCTGGCGCACGCTCAAGGATCGTTTCGGCATCGAAGCGGGCTACAAGGAAACCGGCATCGTCTACGTCTGCAAGAAGGACTGGGAAGTCAAACAGGCCGAGGGCTGGGCGAGGACCGGCAAGGAATACGGCCTGCCCCTGCGTGAACTGACCGCCCGCGAAATCGAGGAGATCGTGCCGGGAATCGCGCCGGGTCAAAGCTACGGCCTGCACACGGCGACGGACGGGCGCGCGGAACCGGCGCTTGCCGTCCCTGCCTTTGCCGACGCCGCCCGCCGGCTGGGGGCAAAGATCGTCACGCAATGTGCGGTGCGCGGCTTCGAGAAGTCCGGCGGCGCCGTCTCTGCGGTGGTCACCGAAAAGGGCACGATCAAATGTTCTGCCGTGGTGGTTGCCGGAGGCGTCTGGACCCGCCCCTTCCTGCTGAACATGGGTGTGCACCTGCCGCAACTGAACATCATTGCCGCCGCCGCGCGCGTTGAACCCGTCTCGGGAAATCTTCACAACGGCCCTGATTTCCCCATGGGTGGCGCAGCCTTTGGCCTGCGCAAGCGGATGGACGGCGGCTATACCGTGGGTCCGCGCAATATCAACATCGCGCCGATCACGCCGGATAGCTTCCGCCTGTTCACCGACTATCTGCCTGTCTTCCTCAAGAGCTGGCGTGAACTGAGCCTTCGCTTCGGCAAGGACTTCTTCGAAGAGCTCATGTCGCGCAAGCGCTGGAGCCTCGACCAGATGACCCCCTTCGAGGCGGTGCGGGTGTTGAACCCCGAACCTTCGGACTGGATGCTCGACCGCGCCCTGAAAGGGATGCGCGAGACCTTGCCCGCCCTGCGCGATGCGCGGGTGACGCATGCCTGGGGTGGTGCGATTGACGCCACGGCGGACGGCGTGCCGGTGATTGACGGGGTCGAACAGATCCCGGGCCTTTATATCGCGGCGGGCCTCTCGGGTCATGGCTTCGGTGCGGGTCCCGCGGTTGGCCAGCTGATGGCGGAACTGGTGGCGGGGGACCGTCCGACCGTTGATCCGACCCCCTTCAAATACAACCGCTTCCGCTCCACGAAGCGCTTTGCCGCATGGGAGCCAAAGCAGGCCTACGCCTGATTGCCAGGCCCGCGCGCTGCGTCCCACACGAACTGACGAGACCAAGGATGGAAGGACAATCCATGACCTATTCGCCAAGCGAAACCCGCTACGAAAACATGATCTACAACACCTGCGGCGCAAGCGGGCTGAAACTTCCGGCGATCTCGCTGGGTCTTTGGCACAACTTCGGCCACGACACGCCGCACGACACCAAGCGCGCGATTTGCCAGACCGCCTTTGACCTCGGGATCACCCACTTCGATCTCGCCAACAACTACGGCCCGCCCGCAGGTTCCGCCGAAGAGGCGTTCGGGGAAATCCTGCGCACCGACTTCAAGGGCTACAGGGACGAGCTGTTGATTTCGTCGAAGGCGGGTTGGGACATGTGGCCCGGGCCATATGGTGACGGCGGTTCGCGCAAATACCTCATGGCGTCCTGTGACCAGTCGCTGAAGCGTCTCGGCGTCGATTACGTCGATATCTTCTACTCGCACCGCTTCGATGCGAACACGCCGCTCGAGGAAACCATGGGCGCTCTCGACAGCATCGTGCGGCAGGGCAAGGCGCTCTATGTCGGGATCTCGAGCTACAACTCCGAGATGACTCGCAAGGCCGCCGCCATCCTACAGGAGCTCGGGACGCCCTGCCTCATTCACCAGCCCAGTTACAACATGCTCAACCGTTGGATCGAGCGCGACGGCCTGAAGGATACGCTGGCCGAACTCGGCATGGGTTCCATCGTGTTCACGCCGCTGGCGCAGGGCATGCTGACCAGCAAATATCTCAACGGTGTTCCCTCCAACAGCCGTGGCGCCCGTGGCACAACGTTGAGCGAGGGCTTCCTCTCGGAAGAGAATATCGAAAACATTCGTCAGCTGAACCGCGTTGCTGAAGGGCGTGGCCAAACACTGGCGCAAATGGCGATCGCGTGGTGCCTGCGAGGCGGGGAGATTACCTCTGCCCTGATTGGCGCGTCCAAGGCACAGCAGGTCATCGACTGTGTCGGCGCGCTGGAAAACCTCGAATTCACCGCCGAGGAATTGGCCGAGATCGACTGCTACGCCGTCGAGGGTGACATCAACCTCTGGGCCGGTGCCACCAGCAGCTGACCGGAAATTTCCCGATCCGGGTCCGCCCCCTCCAATCGAGGGGGCGGGCCATCATGCGGACTGGACGTCCGCCCAGGCACCGTTGGCCTGGCTCACAAAGGTCGCGTCAAGGACTGTTGACCTGCTCGTGACGCTCACCGCAAAAATGGTAGGGTCAACTCTTGCATCAATGGGACAGAGACGGCGCATACGATTTACCTAGTTCGGCAGGATATGCATTTTGCTAGCGGGGCCATTGATGCGCCGGCCTTCTGAGTCGAAGAGGTGCAGCACAGTTGATGCTGCGCCGAGCTTGATCTGGGCGCCGCGAATTAAAGGAATCTCACCTGGCAACTTGGCCACGAGTAGATCCGAATGTTCACCAATTTTGCTGTGGACAAGCTGCACCTCGCCCAGATGCTCCACATGGTCGATTGTGGCGTCAATCAGCGCATCCTGCGCGTGTGCGAGCGTGAGATCCTCAGGGCGGACGCCCACCTGAACCGCTTCCCCGACCTGCATCTCACCCCGCTCGATAGCAACCTTTGCTCCGTTGAAGAGGCGGACCGAAATGGTTCCGTCGGACTGGTCGGCAACTTCTCCAGAGAGGATGTTCATAGCGGGGGAGCCGATGAAGCGCGCGACAAATACGTTGGCAGGATTGCGGTAAAGGTCCTGCGGACTGCCGACTTGCTCGATCCGTCCATCCTTCAGAACCACGATACGATCCGCCAGGGTCATGGCCTCGACCTGATCATGGGTCACGTAGATCATTGTTGTGTCGGGCATCGACTCTTTCAGTTTAGCGATCTCGATCCGGGTCGCGACACGCAAGGCGGCGTCAAGGTTCGACAGTGGCTCGTCGAACAGAAACACACGAGGATCGCGCACGATGGCGCGACCAATGGCGACACGTTGGCGCTGTCCACCGGAAAGCGCCCTTGGATAGCGATCAAGATATGGTGTCAGCTTGAGGACTTCGGCTGCGCGAGAAACGCGCGTCTTTATCTCAGCCTTGGGAACGCCCGCGATTTTCAGACCGAAGGCCATATTGTCGAAAAGGGTCATGTGTGGATAGAGCGCGTAGCTCTGAAATACTTTCGCGATGCCGCGCTTGGATGGCGGCACGTCGTTCATAAGTTGGTTTTCTATGCGCAATTCGCCAGCGCTGATGTCCTCCAGCCCCGCAATGCACCGCAGAAGTGTCGACTTGCCACAGCCGGAAGGTCCTACAAAGACCATGAATTCCCCTGTGTGAACATCGAGATCGATGCTGTGGAGCACATCGAATGTGCCATAGGATTTCTTGAGCTGTCGAATGGTCATCTCGGCCATTTTGGGGCACTCCGGTGTCGTTCGGATTTTTGCTCGTGGCCGGGGACAAGGTCCGACAGGTAACGCACGAGTGGATTGGGTTGCCGATTGCGGATTTCCGCGGCATTGCGACGTCTGACCGCCGCGCGTACAATACGGGCGCCAATGTAGCGGATCGGTTCCGGTGGCAGTGTCCTTCGCTGTGCTAGGCCGACAAGCCCGCTCCGGCTCCATTCGTCGCTACGGCCCAACGCCATACTGGCCAGAATACGCGCGACGACGGGAGCCTGCGCGATCCCGGTCCCGTTCAGGCCAAGCCCAAAGATAATGTTCCTGTGCCCTGTAAGACTGCCACACGCAGGCACGTGGTCCGGGGTGCAATCGATGGGTCCCGCCCAGTCATGGGTGATGCGGGTATCCCGAAGGTCGGGGTAGAGCCTCTTGAGTTCTTCCCGGTTATCGCGACCGCCCTCCTTGCTTCGATTGAATTCGGCGCCGAAAGCATCGTTGTAGCAGATCCGTCCGCTGCCATGACCGAAGATCAGCCGGCCGTTTCGATCGCGCTGATAGTAAATCACCTGTCTTTGGGAATCGCAGACGGCGACACCTTCCTGCAATCCGAGACGATCCAGAAAAAGTCCTGTCGGCTCAGTAGCGATAACCTGGCTCTGCACCGTGAACATGTGGCGGTGAAGCTCCGGGATACAAGACAGCCAAGCGTTAGTGGCAAGCACGAGCGTGTCCGCCGTTAGCGTCCCAATCCCGGTTTGCAACTCGCAAGGAGAGCCAGGAACAATGGTTCTTACTACCGAGCCTTCATGGATCTTGACGCCGCGGGAGATCGCAAGATCGCGGAGCCCGAGCGCAAGTTTGGCCGGTTGAAGCGAGCCGGCGCGTTCCTCCGAAACGCCGAGATAGGAGGCTGGGGAGCCGGTCCGTTGCAGGATTTCTTCCGCGCTAAGCGGCCGGAACGTGTTGGTGGCACACTTCTCCGTCATCTCGACAGCGCTGTCCCAGGCACCTTCCTGGGCCGTCGAGCTTGCCGTCCATAGCCATCCGCGCAGTCGCAGGTCCATGTCGATCGTACCGCTCGCCTGCAATTCCGCGAGTTCCTCGATGGCTTCGGCTGTCGCCGCGCAAAGCCGTTGGGCCTCTTCGATCCCGACTACTGATGTCAATGCGTCGATTTCGGCGTACCACGAATGCACTTGCCCTCCGTTGCGCCCCGAGGCGCCGCTTCCGCAGGTGCCCGCTTCTAGAACGGTGACTGAGCGCTCCGGCGCCAACGCCCGCAGGCGGAGTGCGGTCCAGAGGCCGGTATATCCACCTCCGACGATGGCGATGTCCGTCCTGTGGGCACCCTCCAGTGGCTTTGTGACCGGCTTCGCACCGATATCCTGAAGCCAGAAGGACCGGTCTCCGGGGGCCGCGAGAACAGGTGTGCGCAGAGGAATGGCGGTCATCTGGAGGTCTCCTTCGTGCCCGCAATCAAGTCTTTGTATTTCGAAGGCAACCAGCCGGGCACCTTTCGCAATGGCTGAGGGAAGCCTCCGGCATGCTGACAGGTGAGCGCGGCTGCTTCTGTTGCGGCCGCCATTGCAATTTCAGGATCCAGGCCTGCGACGGCAAAGTCGGCAAGGAAGCGTGCAATGAAGCTGTCGCCTGCGCCGCAGGTATCGACGACCTGCACGGGATGGGCGGGTGCAGAGCGTCTCAGACCGCCCTTCGAGAAGAAAGCACCTCGTGGGCCACAGGTCAGAACCACAGTCTCGGCACCGTCGGCGTGCAGGCGATCCAGGATCGGAGACACTGGTTGTGCCTTGTCCTCAGGTCCAGAGGCAAAGACGATGCTGACGCCGGCAAGAGAGAACCCGGTACGCTCCGTAGAGATGTCGATACTGAACGGAATAGCGTCGGCAACCAGTCGGTTTACAAGTCTCGGGCTCGAATGGGTGCCCAAGTGAACCCACCCAGCCTGCTGAAGTGCCGCGTAGCTTTCCGGGATGGGCTCGTAACATTCGCCTACGCCAAGGTCTTCTAGGAGGAAACGTCGATCACCGTCACGCTCACGGATCAGGGTGACGGCCGTGCCGCCTGTTCGACGCTCGATCCCGTCGGTGGATAGGCCGGTGCGGGAGATCTGCTCAAACATGATGTCGCCTTCGGGATCGTTTCCGATCGCTCCGAGGTACAGGGCAGGATGCCCTGCTCGGGCCCATTGCACGGCCACGTTGAGTGCATTGCCGCCTACTGCCATCAGGTTCTTGTCCACGTACACGTCGAGACAGTTATCCCCGACCGTGATCAATGGAGCGCTTAGGGAATTGCTTACGGAAGGTCTCATGCAGCGTCCTCCGTGCGATCCATGAAGGGCGTAATCGCAGTCAGGTTGCGCTGCCAAGCCCCCATCGGATCAAGTGCGTAGGATGGTGCTCCGATAGCTTCGAAGGTCAGCGTTCCGGCGTATTTCGCCTGCGTCAATTCAGTGATCACGCTGCCGAGCGGTAGCGTGCCATCGCCCCATACGAGATGGCCCGAAGGCGTACCATCGACGATATGGACATGGGCAAGGCGATTCCCGAACCGAGAGAGATAGTCCGCGACGGAGTCTCCAGCTACCGCGATCGCAACGGTATCGAGCACGACGTCGAAATTGTCGCCGGGAAGCTCGCCGAGAAGTTCTTCCAGTTCGGCCGCACTATTGGCGACGTTCGACTCCACCCGTTGTAACGGCTCGAGAAGGCACCGTAGCCCAAGCTCGGATGCGCGGGCTGCAATTCGTGCCAGGGCGTCGCTCGAGCGGCTCCAGGCGTCCTTGGCAGGCGCATTTTCGTATCCGCGTCCCGGCGTGAGAAACAGATAGTCAGCTTCTAGTTCGGCCGCGAACTCGGCAGCGCGAAGGAAATGCGCGATGCTTGCGTCTCGCCAGCTCGGGTCGCCGCTGGCGATGTTGACCGGATAGGCAACTTGTTCTGGCGTCAGGCAGCGCACGCCGATCTTGGCCGCCCTAAGAACCCGGTTCAGCCGGGTCACGTCGGACCCGGTGGCGCGCGAGACATCCAAGTGGGGAGCAATGCCCCATAGTTCGATGCGGGTGAAGCCAAACTTGTGCATCGCGTCTAGACAGGCATCGAAAGTGTGGTGCTGGAAGGTGAAGTTCGCTCCGATCAGCTGAGAAGAGGCGAGGGTTGTCATTTCGGTCCTATTTTCAGGGCTCATTTTCCGATGCCTTCGGTCAGGCCGCGGATGAAGTATTTCTGCATCGCGAAGAAGAGGAGCACGATCGGCATTGCAGAAATGGTCATGGCAGCGAAGACTTGGGCGTAGTTCGTCCCATGCTTGGCCATGAGCGAGGTCAATCCGACGGGCAGGGTTTGCACGTCTTGCGCGCTCGTGAAGATCATCGCGAAGAGATATTCGTTCCACGCGAAAAGCACGTGCAGGATAACGCTGGAAACGATGATCGGCGCACAGAGTGGCAGGATGATCCGCCAGAAGATTTGTCCCTCCGACGCTCCGTCCATGCGCGCGGCCTCGTCCAGATCAGAAGGAAGATCTAGCATATAGGCCCTGATCAGGAAGGTCGTGAAGGGAATACGGAACGCGGTGTAAAGGAGAATCAGTGCCCAGTGGGTGTTGTAGAGCCCGAGGGACTGCATCATGCGGACTAGGGGAATGAGCGCGACCGTCGGGCTCAACATCATGCCGCCGAGTATCATCGCGGTGACCAGTGGTTTTCCGGGCATGCGAGAGCGACTCAGCCCGTACGCCGTCCATGCGCTGATGAACACCGTGCAAGCAGCTGAGGCCGATGTCACCACGAGGCTCGAGACAAGGAAGCTCTGAACGCCCTGGTTCCACGCGGCCACGTAGTTTTCGAGCCCCCATGACCGAGGGAACGCGAAAGGTTCGTTGAAGATTTGCGCGTTGGACTTGAAGCCACTGAGCGCCATCCACAGAAGTGGATAGATCACCACGATGGCGAGGCAAACCAGAAACGACAAGATGAACGTCTTGCCAAGAGCGTTCCAGAAACGGTCGCCATCGGTCTGGGTCGAACTAGGAGAAACGGTCATAATTTGACCCTCCGCTTACTTGTGTACCAGACCTGCAAGGCGCCGGTGAGCATGGTGACCGCGAATATCACCGCCGCGATTGCTGCTCCGTAGCCGAACTCGTTCTGGATAAATGCCTGTTGGTAGAGCCATGTTCCGAGCACCTGGCTGCTGTTGTTCGGTCCTCCGGCGGTCATAACCATGATTTCGTTAAACACCTGAAAGGCCCCGGTGATCGTCACGATGACCATTAAACCGGTCATTTCGCGGGACATCGGGAAGGTGATGGAAAACAGGCGCCTGATCGGTCCTGCCCCATCCATGATCGCCGCGTCATAGAGCTCGCGCGGGATCTTTTGGATCGCGATGGAGAACAGAAGCGTCGAGTATCCGAAGCCCTGCCACTGACTCATTGCAATGATCCCAAAGATCGCGGTGTTCTCGAGCGCTAGCCATGGTTTCGAGAGTGCCCCGAGACCCATAGCGTTTAGGCCGGCGTCGAGTAGTCCGACCTCGGGCTGGTAAAGGAAGTAAAACAAGAGCCCCGTGACTGTGGTCGAGATCGCGGAAGGGACGAAGTAGATTGCCCGGCAAAGGTTGCGGGCGCGCCGGCTCTTTAACCCCTCGATCATCGCTGCAAGGAGGAAAGCGCCGAACACCTGAAAGACAATGGAAAGCCCGGCGTAGAGCGTATTGTTGAGCAGAGCTCGCCAGACCACCGGGTCGTCAAGCAAGCGTTGGTAGTTCTTCAGTCCTACCTGACTGATCTCGCCGGTAAAGATGTCGCGGTTCGTCATGCTGACCCGAAAATTGTCGACGATGGGCACGTAGATAAAGGCACCGATAATAAGGACAGCCAGCACGACCCAGCGCAGCGACAGGGTGCGGATGACTACCCGCCGCAGCAGAGTAGAGCGACGGATCTCGTGGGTGGTGCCGCCTGAAGCGGCGGCACCGGGGAAATGGGGATCGGTTGGAACCATCTTGTGCGGCCTAGTTCTTTGCCGCTGCAGAAGTCTCGCGCACCGCGGCTATCAGTTCCTCGGAGCTCATCGATCCGCCGACCAGAGCCTGAAGGCCTGACAGCCAGGTTGCCGCAACCCGCGGATGGTGGACGGTATCGAGCCAAGGCATGAGATAGCTTGCCTCGTCGATATCGGCCATGCCGGCCACGACGCTGGCGTTCATCGCCTGCGGATCCGAACCGCCGATAACAGCGCTCGGCTGCCCGTAGGGACTGGCCGAAAGCACCTTGCCCATCTTCTGCGTTGTGAGGAACTTCAGAAAGTCGATTGCTAACGGGATCTGATCAGAGGTCGCACTGACCATGTAACCTTCGGGCGCACCTTCGATCGCGTGCGGATCTCCCTGCGCATCCTCAGGTGCCGGGAGAACGAAGTAGCCAAATTCCTCGGGCTGAAGCTCGGTGTCGGAATTGGCCGAGCCATCGAACTCGATGATCTCCTGATAGTACATGGCGGCCTTTTCATCGCTGAAGGCCTGAACCGCAGCTTCATAGGAGGTGCCGTTGGGCGCGCCGCTGGTGCAATGCTCGATGAAGGCCCTGAACTGGTCGAGGGCGGTCACGTAGCCTGGGTGATCAAACTTGGAGATCTTCGGATCGAAATCCTGCTCCAGTGTGTCGACGGGTACGTTGTAGACGAGAAGCTGACCAGCATAGTGCACTGCGGGCCAGGCCTCCTTGTTGCCGAAGGAGACAGGAACGATGCCGGCCGCGTTGATGGTGTCGCAGGCGTCCAGAAGTGCGTCGAAGGTCGTCGGGCGCTCAATGCCGAGATCTGCAAATATAGTCTTATTGTACCCCATGAATTTCGCGTCAAGATAGAGCGGTACACCGAAATTCTTGCCGCCGTAGCTGAACGCGTTCAGCGCGGCGGGAGTGAAGGTTGCGCCCCACTCGGTCCCAGACCCGACCACCGGGGTGAGGTCAACGGCGCGGTTCCCGCGGATGAAATTGCCTCCCCAGGTGCCGGTCCAACTGAAAAAGATGTCGGGCATTGAGTTGGTGGCAACCAGCGTCTTGGTCTTTCCCTTGACGCTGTCATCGGTCTCCTGGATCAGCTCAAAGGAGACCGAGGGGTGCAACCCAGAGTATTGTTCGGCAACTTTCTCAAAGAAGGGTGAATGCTGTTGCGAACCGAACTTGGTAAGGATTGAAAGGGTGCCATTGTAATCGACTTCGGCCTCTGGATTAGCGGTGACGAGGTTTGAGCCCGCCGCGAGCATTTGCGGGGCGGCGAAGCTCAGGGCCGACGTCATGGTCAAAGCCGAAGTAATTATTTTTGCGAGCTTTTTCATTTTTTATCTCCCTGTTGGTTTCTGGATCAGCGCATCAGTATTCGACGCGCTTGTAGTATCGACGGGTAGTCAGCGGGTGGTTGCGGAGCACCTCGAGATGCGCACTCAGTCGCTCGAGGAGCGTTGCAAGCACCACCGGCGAGATCATCGATCGGGTGGTGTCGCTGATGCCGGGAAGGCTGACGGCCTTGGTGTCCAGAATCCGCAGCTTATCGGTATAACGTGGTGCGAATTTCTCGACCCTATCTCCGAGCGGACGGTAGGGATCTTCGCCCTTGAACAAAAAGACGCTGACACCCGGTTCCACCAGTTCGAGCGTACCGTGGAAGAAATCTGCAGCGTGTACCGGACGGGTGCGGATCCACTGCATTTCCTCGAGGATGCACATCCCATAGTAGTGCGCTTCCGGCCAGGCTGACCCGGCTCCAGTAAAGATGTGGTAGGGCTCGTCCTTGATCGCCTCGGCCAGCTTTGCCGCCTCAGGCTCGAAAGCCTCCTTGGCGTCGCACAGCAAGCCGGGCAGGAGCTGCAGTTCGGCAACCAGCGCGTCATAATTTCCGATTTCGCCCCGGGCGTCGAGGATCGACAGAACCAGAAGCAGGGTTTGCAGATAGAACATCTCCGAGGAGGTGTCGTCTTCAGCGAAATTTGTGAAGTTGTGGTCGGCGTCCCGAGCCAACGGAGTGTCGGCATGCCCGGTGAGTGACAGGGTCTTGGCGCCCGTGCCCTTGAGGAATTCCAGAAGTTCGACGCTTTCCTTGGTGGTGCCCGAGAGTGAGGGGAGCACGACAAGGGCTTTTTCGTTGAGCCCGGCGGGCGGGGCGATCACGGTCTGAGCGGGGTATTGAGCGCCAATAGGGAAGGTGGAGTAGCGTCCGGCAAGTTCGATCGCCGGCAGTGTCAGTAATTGCACGCCTCCGGTGCCCATAAAGAATACCCGCTCAATCCCCGAGGCGAGCAGGTCACGGATCAGTGCGCGCATCTCTCCGGCAATCCCGAGCGCGCCGCCCTGAATGGAAAGAAACCGGTCCTTGTCGAAATTTAACATCGTTTTTTCGTCCCTTAATTTAGGCACAGGATGCCCGGCCGGATGCGGCGCTATGCCGAAGCCGCTGGCGAGCACCGCCTTGGAAGAGTTTGAAAGGAGATCGATCTCAAAAAAGAAACGGCACGCGTCTGTGGTGATGTGATACCGATCTCATAATCACGTTGTCACAGCTTCAGAATCTTCGCAACAAAAACATGAAAAAATTTCTAACATCCTGTTAATATTGAATTTATAGAGAAGAGGCGCGGCTTCTCGTTGCGCCAGTCAGGGATACGGAAGACCCGACTCCAATGGAGAGGGTGCTGCGCACCATGGATCAGGAGCCGTCGACATAGGGGGCCTTCTTTCCGCTAACCGCACTGGCAGCGCTGTCGGGAACATGCCAGAAGGACTGAACCCAATCGTCGAAGGGAGTGAACTGAGTGTCGCGCAAGCCGGTCACGATCAAGGATGTCGCCGCCGAAGCGAAGGTGTCGAGGGCGACCGCAGCGCGGGCGCTGAACAATTACGGCTACGTCGGCGGCTCCGCCGCCGAGCGGGTGCGCGAGGCGGCGGACAGGCTCGGGTATCGCCATAACCGCATCGCACAGGCCTTGCGCCGGGGTGATTTGCCGCTCGTCGGTTTCATTCCCGGTGATATCCAGAACCCTTTCTTCGCGCGTATTGCACATGATCTGGACAAGAGACTGCGCCAGCAAGGTCACAACCTTCTCATCGCAAGCAGCGAAGAGGACCTCGAACAGGAGCGCGAGCTCGTGGAGAGCTTGCGTTCCCTTAGCGTGCGCGGGCTTATCGTGGCACCGACCTCGACTCTCGATACGGTGCATTTCCAGTCTCTGGCCAAAGACAACTTGCCGCTGGTGGTAATCGACCGCTACTCCGGCAACGTAGCCTGCGACAGTATCGTGGTGGATAACGAGGGGGGCGCGCGCAAGGGAGTTGATCTGCTCGTTTCCAAGGGACACAGGCGCATCGCTTTCCTCGGCGATGAGGGGCAGATCTTCACGGTTCAACAACGTCTTGCAGGTTACCGATCAGCGTTGAAGGCGCATGGGCTGGCGGTGGACGAACGGATGATAGCGCTTTCAGGCTCCACCACCAAACTCGCTGTCGAGGCCGTGATACGCCTGTTCCGCCAAACGCCAGCACCAACCGCCATCTTCACCGTCGACAGTCTGATGACCACCGGTGCGATGATTGCGATGCGCAGCATGGGCCTACGGGTTCCGCGCGACGTTTCGCTCGTGGGCTTTGACGATTTTGATCTCGCAACTTTCACCGATCCGCAAATTACCGTCGTATCCCAACCGATCGAGCGTATCGGGCCCCTCGCAGCTGAGATCATGCTACAGAGGGTTTCTGGAGACCGGAGCGAGCCAAAGCATCATGTTTTTCCGACAGAACTGATTGTGAGAGGATCTGTGGCCGCGACTTAGATCGCGGCCACTAAGGTCCGGCCAGCCTCGCGGATCAGTTCGCGAAGCGCTCGGGACGGAAGGGGTCGAGGAGCGGGTGGCGCAGCTCCAGTGCCATTTCCTCGGCCAGAAGTTCGCCGGCGAGCAGGCCCAGAGTCGCGCCGCTGTGCGAAAACGCCACGAAACAGCCTGGCAGTTTTTCGAGCTCGCCGAACACCGGCTCACCGCCGCCGGGTATCGGCTTTGGGCCAAGGTGCACAGCCTTAACTTTGAGTTCCGGCGCGCCGCTGAGAACCTTGCGGGCTTCGTCGACTAGCTCCGAAACGGTCGAATCCAGCGCTTGGTAGCTGCCGTCTTCGTGCACGACCACCTCTTCTTCGGACCAGCCGGAATCGAGGAAGAAGGCCCCGTCGGGGGTTGGGCGGATGGCGACACGAGGAGTGTTGAGCACGGCCTGGAGCGGATGCGCGACTGGATGGGTTTCAACGAGCAGCGCCACAGGCGTGTCGTCACCGATGGTGATGCCCTGTCCAGCCAGCATGGCGGGAACGGCGGGGCCAGTCGCAACCAGCACTCTATCGGCATGGAAGCTGCGACCGTTGGCGCAGACCGCGCCGGTGCACCGGCCGTCTTCCACGGTCAGCTTCGCCGTTCCAGCATCGGTGATGATAGTCCCGCCCGAGGCAGTGATCTCGGAGGCGAGCTGCGCGATCAGCGACGGCAAGTCGACCCAGCCTTCGTTGCCGTTGAATATCGCGCCAGCGCTGGTCACTTGGCTGCCATCAACACCCTCGATCCGCGCGCTGACTTCCTCTCCCGAAAGTAGCTCGGAAAGGTAACCCAGCTCGCGTTCGTAGCGGTGAACATCTACGATCTCGTTGCTGTTGTCTTCGGCGTCCCAGGTAAGTCCGCCGGCGAAGGAGAGCCAGCTGACACCGGGATTGCGGTCAGCCAGCACGCGATAACGTTCGATGCCGGCCTGGCGGAGGCGATGGTAGGGCAGGCTGCGCCGCCGCGCCGTGTTGAGCCAGGCCAGAGAGCGCCCGGAGGCCCCGTTGCCAAGCGGACCGTCGTTGATCAGGGTCACTTGCACGCCCATGCGGGTGAGCTGCGCGGCGGTCGAGACGCCGAAGATGCCGCCGCCGATGATCAGCGCGGTGGAGATGGAGGGTTTTGGGCACTGCATGTCAGTCTCCTGCTTGTCCCGTTGTCGAGGTAATGGCTTCCCAGCGGTGGCTCTGTGCGGCGCGTGTCAGCGCCTCGAGCGCGGCGGCGTTGCCAAGGATGTCCGTGGCCGCATCGGCGGCGACCCCGCCCTGATGCACCGCCCGGGCAAAGCTCTCGGCCTGCAGGCGGTACTGGTCGGCGGGCGGGCAGGTCAGCTGCTCGCGCCCGCCGCCAAGCAGGTCTGCGCCGCTGTCCAGCACCAACCGCGCGGCGTGATCGGCCGGGCAGTTGAAGGGCGCGTCGAGCACGAGGTAGCCCTCGGTGCCGAGCAGCGTGAGCTGCTGCACCAGCGCGGACTGGGTCGAGACGGTGAAGCTCAGCTGGCCGCCACCCGGAAAACGCGCCGCCCCGGTGGTCAGCCGGTCGGTGCCGAACGCGGGGTCGAGGTCCTTGGTACAGCTCACCGCCTCGGGCTCGGCGCCGAAGAAGAACCGCGCGGTGTCGACTGCGTAGCAGCCGACGTCATAGAGCCCGCCACCGCCGATGTCCTTCTGGTTGCGCACGTTTTGCGGATCGTCGTTGCAGTAGCTGAACAGCGCCTGCACGCCGGTGAGCCGGCCGATCCGGCCCGCGCTCACCAGCTCGCGGGCTTTGATCCATTGCGGGTGGCGGCGGGTCATGAAGGCCTCGGCCACCACGCGCTCCGCGGCTTGCGCCGCTGCGGTGATTTCGCGGGCCTCGGCGAGGCTCAGGGCGAGGGGTTTCTCGCACAGCACGTGCTTGCCGGCGGCCAGGGCCTGCAAGGTTAGGGGCACGTGCAGGTGGTTCGGCAGGGGGATGTAAATCACGTCGATCTCGGGGTCCGCGAGCAGCGCCTCGTAGCTGCCGTAAGCGCGCGGGATGCCGAACTCGCCGGCCATGGCCTCAGCCCGGGCGACATCGCGCGAGGCGATCGCGGCGAGGCGGCAGCCCTCGGCATCCCGCAGCGCGGGCAGCATCGCCTTGCGCGCGATGCCGGCGGTGCCGAGGATGCCCCATGATAGGTCTTTCATCGGATGTTCCTTAGGTTTTCCGTGTCACAGGACCTCGGCGAAGAACTTCTTCAGCCGGTCGGTCTGCGGGTTGTCGAAGAGCGCGTCGGGCGTGCCGGCTTCGACGATCTTGCCCTCGTCCATGAAGACGATCTGGTCAGCGACCTGCCGCGCGAAGCCCATCTCGTGGGTGACCACGACCATGGTCATGCCGCGCCGCCCGAGATCGGCCATGAGGTTGAGCACGCCCTTCACAAGTTCGGGGTCGAGCGCGCTGGTGACCTCGTCGAAGAGCACCACTTCGGGGTCCATCGCCAGGGCCCGGGCGATGGCGACGCGCTGCTGCTGCCCGCCCGACAGGTTCGACGGCCGGTGATCGCCGCGCCCCTGCAGGCCGACCTCGGCGAGGCGGGCGTCGGCGATGGCGCGGGCCTCGGCGTGCGGCAGCCCCTTAATCCGGGTGAGCGAGAGCATGATGTTCTCGCGCGCCGTGTGATCGGGGAACAGGTTGAAGTGCTGGAACACCATGCCGACGCGGGCGCGCAGGGTCTCGGGCTTCATGCCGCGGATGTCGGTGTCGTCGAGCAGGACCTGGCCGCCGTTCATCTCGACGAGCCGGTTGAGGCTGCGCAGCAGCGTCGACTTGCCCGAGCCGGAGGGCCCGACGATGCAGGTGACCGACCCCTTGGGGATCTCGAGATCGATCCCGCGCAGCACTTCGAGGTGGCCATAGCTGAGCCGCAGGTCGCGGATCGACAGGCTGCCGCCGTTGAAGCGGGTCTGCTCGGCGTTGCGCGTCGCCGCGCCAAGCTCGTCGACCTCATCGAGGCCGCTGCTGGGCTGGGCCCCGGTTGTGCGCTTGCCGGAGCGCAGGCGGTGGTCGATGTGGTTGACCAGGTGGGTCAGCGGCACGGTGATCACCAGATAGAAGATCCCCGCCAGAAGCAGCGGCGAGAGGTTGCCGGTGACCACGGCGGCGTCCTGGCCGACGCGGAAGATCTCGCGTTCCGAGGCCAGCAGGCCGAGGAAGTAGATCAGCGAGCTGTCCTTCACGTTCGAGATGAACTGGTTGACCAGCGCCGGCAGCACGCGGCGGATGCCCTGCGGCACGACGATCAGGCGCATGCCCTGGCTGTAGCTCATCGAGAGGGCGCGGCAGGCCTCCATCTGGCCGGTCGGCACGCTCTGGATGCCGGCCCGGAAGATCTCGCCGATGTAGGCCCCGGCGATCAGGCTCAGCGCGAGGATGCCGAGAGGGTAGGGGGAGGGACCGAAGAGCTCACGCCCGAGCCCGGCGAAGCCCTGTCCGATGAGCAGGATGGTGACGATGGCCGGCAGGCCGCGAAAGATGTCGGTGTAGATGCGCGCGGGCACCCGCAGCCAGGCGGCGCGCGAAATGCCCATAACGGCAAGGATGATACCGATGATGATGCCGATGATTGTCGAGGCAGCCGCGAGGATCAGCGTGTTCTTCAGGCCGGTCGACAGCATGATCGGCAAGATCTCGGCCATGGCGTCCCAGTCGAGGAACGTCCGTTGGAGGTTTTCCAACCACATGAGGGGTCTCCAGGGGGCGGGGCAGGGCGCCGCCCGACGTCTTGGGAATTGGGCTGCCGGCCTGGCCGGCAGCCGGAAGGTCGGGCGGGATCAGCTGCCGCTCGGCAGATACTGCTTGGGCATCGGCGAGCCGGGGAACCACTTCTCGTAGAGGTCGCGCCAGGTGCCGTCTTCCATCGCCGCGTGCAACGCTTCGTTCAGCGCGTTGCGCAGCGCGTCATTGCCCGGTTTCACCGCGAAGCCGGCGGGCGCATCGAAGGAGGGGATGTTGACCTTGATGTCGAGGTCGTAGCGCTCGCCGTAGGTCTTGGCGGCCTCGTAATCGAGGAAATGCGCGTCGATCGTGCCGTTGTTCAGCGCCGCGACACCGGTGTTGTTGTCGGGGAACTGGACGATGTCGGTGTCGGTGAAGGTCTTCTTGGCGTACATCTCCTGCAGCGTGCCCTGCACGACGCCGAGCCGCTTGCCCGCGAGGCTGGCGGGGTCATCGGTGATCGCCTCCTCGCCGGAGAGGACCGAGAGGTAGCCGGCCAGGTAGCCGTCCGAAAAATCGACGACCTCTTCGCGTTGTTCGGTGATGCCGATGGCGGCGGCTGCGATGTCGAAACGGCCGTTGGAGACCGACGGCAGCAGGGCCGCGAACTCCTGCCCGGTAAAGAGGATCTGGTCCTCCTCGAAGCCGAGCCGCCCGAGCACGTTGCGCAGGAACTCCACGTCGAAGCCGGTGAATTCGCCGGCTGCAGTTGTGAAGGCATAGGGCTTGGCATCGCCGAGCGATCCGACGCTGACCGTGTCGGCGTCGAGCAGGTTGTAAGGGTTGTCCTGCGCCTGGACGGCGCCGGCGGCGGCAAGTGCAACCAGCAAGCCGGTCAGGGGGGCTTTCACCCGGTCAAGAAGGCCGTTGGACATGTCGTGTCTCCGCTGTTGACGGGTCGATCCTCTCGGCACCCAAGCACCGCCCAATCGACCTCATTTTGAGGTGATACCGGTGTCACTTCCAATGAGACCGGTATCAGTAGTTGCATGGTTCATGTATGTTTTGATTCGCGTCAACAGGCTTGATAAGGATTTCGAGCCGTGAAAATCGAAGTGGCAGGAATGAGCGGAAAAAAGAGTTCACTGACCGTCGCGGACGTCGCCCGGGCAGCCAAAGTATCAAAGGCCACAGCGGCCCGGGTCCTCGGGGGCTATGGCATCGCAAGCGAGACCGCGCGCAAGGCGGTGTTGGAGGCCGCGGAAACGCTTGGCTACCAGCCGAACGACCTGGCGCGATCGATGAGCACCGGGCGCAGCGGCCTGGTCGGCGTGATCGTCGGCGACATCGAGAACGCCTTCTTCAGCCAAGCAGTCCGGGGCATCAGCGATATGCTGCGCGCCGCTGACCTGAACCTGATCATCAGCAACTCGAGCGAACGGCTTTCGGAAGAGATTGAAATGGTCTCGGTCCTGCTGCGTCAGCGAGTCGCTGGGCTCATCGTCGCACCGACGGACGCGCGTTACCTGGATCATCTGAAAGCAGCTCTGGCAGCGGGCACGCCGGTGGTCACACTTGACCGCCATGTTCCGGAGTTGGAAGCTGATGCGATTTGCGGCGACGACCGTGAGAGCGTCGGACGCGTGCTGCGGCGGCTGCACGAGGTCGGACATCGGCAGATCGCCTATGTTACCGCCATGGAGACAACTGACGGAAAGCTCGGCAAGCTCGAAGACATCGGCATCTCGGCGGTCCGGGAGCGGATCACGGGCTTTCTGACGCACATGCGTGAGGCGGGCGTGGAGAAACCCGCCAATCTTGTTTTCGTCGGAGCGACTGGGGACGATGAAACGAGCTTGGTCGTAACAAGCATCCTTGAGCGATCCCCGCCAATTACAGCGATTCTGGCCTCGGACAGTCTCATCGGAGCGCGGATCTTCCGCGAACTGTCAGACCGGGGTCTCAAGTTGCCGCAGGAAATGTCCCTGGTTTCCTGGTTCGATGCCGACTGGACGCGGGTGACCTCGCCGCGGATCTGCGTGGTGGATCAGCCGACCTATCGGTTCGGACAGGAGGCGGCCGAGCGGTTGATCGCTCGGCTAAAGGGCGATGCGTCACCGCCCCAAGTGTTTGTTATACCGACGCCTCTCCTAGAACGTGGCTCGATTGGAGCGGCAAGGTCCGACTGACTTCTTACAAAGGTGGGTGCGGGGCGCCGCACCGCTGCAAAAGCCAGTCGGGTTGCAGCGCTGGTTCAGAGGCTCAAGTGTCGAGCCGCGCCATCAGTGCCTCTGCTGAGAAGAGGTCGAGGTGTCCGCCGCCAACGTTCTTGCAGACTGTGATCTCCGTATCGCTGGTTCGACCGGGGTGCGTGCCTTGCGCGAGTTCGAAATGGTCCGCCCGAATGGCATCCCAGCCGATCACACCGGCAGCGATGGGTTGGCAGAGATCGCCCGCACTCTCCATTCCGCCGCGCGTATCCACGAAGAGTGTGCCTCGCGTCATGCAGGTGTCGTCGCATTCACGCATCTCCGGGCGATAGGCCCCGACCAAGTCGAGATGCACGCCGGGCTTCAGCAGCGCGCCCTTGACCAGTGGCGCACGGGACATGGTCACGCAGGAGATGACATCGGCGCATGCAACAGCGGCATCGAGGTCGGAGACGACCTCCACGGAGACTCCCCTGCCGGCAAGCGTGGCTTGCAGTGCCCGGGCGCGCGCTGGCGTCCGGTTCCAGACGAGGACGCGGGAGATGGAGGGCCGTGCCGCGCAATGGGCCGCAATGACGTGCGGCGCGAGGCCCCCTGCACCGACGACAAGAAGGATTTCAGCATCCTCACGCGCCAGAAAAAGGGCGCCTAGGCCGCTGTCGGCAGCGGTCTTTCGGAATGTCATCGCCTCCCCGTCTGTCACCAGCTTCGGGGTTCCAGTGTCTGGATCGAAGACGGCGACGAGGCCCTGGACGCTGGCCTGTGGCGGGTCGAGTTTCAGGTTTCCGGGAAAGACGCCAACCAGTTTGGCTGCGATCGCCCCGTGGCCGTTCCAGCCGAGCAGGCTGACGAACTGGTTGCCAGTGCCTGCCGGATCGTCCGCAACGATATTGGCTCCGAAGGGCGGCGGTCCGAGATGTGCCCGGCGCAGGGCGTCGATCAGATAGGGGTAGTCCAAGAGGCGATGGACCTCTTCGGCGGTGACGAGTTGCATCGTGGCTCCTCCGCGTCAGGTGCGCAGCGAATAGGTTATTAGGTGGGTAGGGGTAACGAGGCGGGAAAAAGCTATGGGCTCGTCACCGGCGGCAAGCACGGTTTTGTCGATGCGCCAGACCGGATCGGTGGGCCCGACGCCTAGATGACGGCGCTCGGCGGGCGTGGCGAAACCGACTGCCAGCGTCCGTTCGGCGGCGAGGGGCTGTGGCCCACCGGTATCCCGCAAGGTTTCGAAGAAGGAGGCGCCTTGGCTGACGGGACCGACGACCCGCGGCAGCGCCTCGGAGTCGATGAACAGGCTCTCGAGAGTGAGGGGGCGTCCGTCGACGCAGATAAGGCGGTTGATGCGAAGCAACGGCGCGTCTCGCAGCACGGAAGCCTTGTCGTCGCGCACTTCCTTGACGTCGAGGACTTGGTGCGTGACCGCGCCCTCCGCCTTGAATGCTTCCGAAAACCCGGTGAGCGTCACAAGCTGCTGAGCGATGGGGCGCCGGGAGACCACCGTGCCGCGGCCCTGCTGGCGAAGAAGATAGCCTTCTTCGCATAGCTCCTTGACCGCGCGGCGCAGAGTGATCCGGCTGACGCCGAACTCAGCACACAGTTCCGGCTCCGAGGGGAGGAAGTCCCCCTCTGCCAGCGCGCCTGAGGTGACCCTGTTCTTCAAGTCCTGTTTCACGCGAGCATAGAGGGGGGCAATCTTGTTCATATGGTTGGTGTGTCTCGCTCGACCGGTTCCGATCAGTAATCGTGAAGCTTTTTCATGTAGCGCCGCGCTTCCAGCATTTCCTGGTCGCGAAGGTCTGCAATCTTGTACGCGAAACGCCACAACGTGTCGAAGAAGATCAGGGGCACGAGGTTGCCTGCCAAACCGGCGTCGATGCCGGAGAGATCGAGTTCAGCCGCGTCGAGCACCAAGATGTTTTCCGTCGCACCGAAGCGGTGGAGGAAAGTTTCCGCGCGCTCGGTGAGTGGGCGCGTGCTGTCGAGGCCCTTGAACAACACAAAGCTGGCATTTTCGTCCAGAACCTCAAACGGGCCATGGAAGAACTCGTTGGCATGTATTGCGTGCGAATTGATCCACTGCATTTCCATCAACACGCAAATCGCAAAGGAGTAAGCCGCGCCATAGTCCGCGCCCGAGGCCATGGTATAGATGACGTCCTTCTTTGCGAGTCGAGGTGCGTAGTCGGCGAAGAGGGGGGCGAAGTGGGTATGCGCCCGGTCAATTGCCGGCTGCAGGGCTTCCAGCGAGTCCATTAGCGCGCCTAGTTTGTCGGAACCGTCGAAGATTTTCGCCAAGCCAAGCACAAGCTGGTAGATTCGAGCATAGTTGCTGTTCTTCGCATCGATCGGCACACCGGTGGTGTAGGGGGCCTCGAACCCAATGGCGTGATCTCCTGCCTCGGCAAGTGGAGACGCGGGATCGGTAGTCAGGACGAGCGTCAGCGCACCTGCGGACTGGGCAAATTTTGTCGCCGCAACGGTCTCTTTGGTCGTGCCAGTCATAGAGCACAGGACCACCAGCGATTTCTTCGTCAACCGCTTCGGGGCGCGGGCAACGAATTCAGCGGCATTTAGGACATCGCTCGGCAGCGCGGCTGAGTGTTGGTCGAGCATGAACTTCGCGGGATGCATGATCGAGAGAGAGCCGCCGCAGGCGACGAAAAAGACCTGATCGATTTCGCGCTCGGCCACGGCGGCAAGCGCGGCGGAAGCACCTGGATCGAGGCGGGGGTCAATTGGGGTGAGCGGCATTTTCTAGCTCCATATGATAGTAATACGTCATATAACGTCATACTATCTGACATTGGAACCGTCAATGCCTTGAATGACAGTTGACAGGATGAGAGTGTAAATGAGAAGGTTCTCACAAAATTGCAGGACTGGCGAAATGAACAAGTGCAACAAGCGACCTTGGGTCGTGGCCTTCGGAGACAACGTGGTGGATTGCTACGCCGACCGAGGAGAGATGTATCCGGGTGGCAACACCCTCAACCTGAGTGTCTTCGTCCGCCGTTCGGGTGGACGTGCGAGCTATGTCGGAGCGGTTGCGGACGACGCTGCCGGGCGGCACATCCGAAACAGCCTGGCCGCCGAGGGCGTCGACATCTCCGGCTTGAGAACACTTCCCGGTAGCACGGCCTTTTGTGTAATCGGAAATAGTAACGGCGATCGGGAGTTCCTGGGCGCGGATCTCGGAGTCTCAATGATTTCTCCGGAGCCAGCGGATCTAAAAATGATCGCCGCCGCTGATGCCGTTCATACTGGACGTTCCAGCCACGCAGACAGGTTTCTAGAAGGCTTTTCCGCGCGCGCGAAGCTTTCCTTCGACTTTGCCGTGATCCGAGATCCCGGCCGCATTGCCAGGATTGCGCCGCACTGCTTCTTGGCAAGCTTTTCCGGAGGTGACCTGACTAAGGACGGCGCCGAGGCGCTGCTCCAGAACGCGCGCGCCGCAGGGGCTACTTGGGTCTTGGTGACGCGCGGCGGTGATGGCGCGCTGCTGGCCGGACCGGACGGAACCTTTGCAACTCCTGCGGCCTCTGCGACCCTGACTGATACACTTGGAGCAGGAGATACGTTCATCGCACGCACGCTGCTCGGCCTCTTGCGGGAAGAAGAACCTGGTACTGTTCTCACATCAGCCGCGAGGATGTCCGCAGAAACTTGCGGCCAGCGCGGTGGCTTTGGCCATCCAGCGCCGCTTGAGGTCGACCAGTCCCTCGCGAAACCACTTTCTGAGATTTACCTGGTCGAGGAAGCTCAGGAAGCCGCGCGAGCGTGAGTTTCGAAAACTTCAACCAAGCGACCCCCGAAACGTGGGGCGTATAATCCAACGGGAGAGAGAACCATGTCTTACATCACAAAAGCCGGAGTTGCCGCTGCGGCCCTTTTCGGTGCCACGCTATCCGCTCAAGCGGCCGAAATCACTCTGCGCATCGCGTCGGTCAACCCGCCGACCGCACTGTCGGTGCAGATCGCCGAGGAAGTGGCCGCCCGTATCACTGAGCGCACCGAAGGTCGTATCGCCTTTCAGGTCTTCCCGTCGGCACAGCTGGGCACAACGACGGATTCCCTTGAGCAAGCGAGCCAGGGCTTGCCAATCATCACCTTCACCTCCGCCAGCTTCATGAGCCAGTTCGGGGTGCCGGAACTCGCCACGGTCGAGGGCCCGTTCGCGATTTCGGGCGCCGAAGAGGGCCAGAGGCTTGCCTTTTCGCCGCTTATGCAGGGCTACTATGATACCCTAGCGGAAAAGGCCGGTGTGCGCGTCCTGGCGCTGAACTGGTTCGACGGCGCACGCCATATGATCGGTACAGCGCCCTATCCGGAACCGGCGGCTCTCGAAGGCGTGAAAATGCGGGTCCCTCCGGTCGAGACCTGGCTGAACACCTTTGAGCCGTTGGGAGTAGTGGCCACAACGGTCGAGGCCGCCGAGACCTATTCGGCATTGCAGCAAGGCGTTGTCACCGCAGCAGAGGCACCGATCACGGGTCTGCAGGCGTCGAAATGGTATGAGCCAGCGAAGAAGATCACACTTACCGGACACTTCAATCTCTTTCTGGGTTGGGTCACCAGCGAAGCGGTCATGCAGTCCTTGCCCGAAGCGGACCGTAGCATCCTCATGGAGGAGTTCCGCAAAGGGGGAGAGGAACTAACGCAGCAATCGATCGAGAAGGAAGCCAGGATTAAAGCTGAGTTCGAGGCCGCGGGCGTTACCTTCCACGAGGCGAACCTGCCGGCCTATCGGGAGGCGACCGCGAGCTTTTGGGAGAACTGGCCCGCTGGGACTTATGACGCCATCCGCGCTGCCGCGACTGGCAAATGAACCATGTTTCGGACGACCTGGGTTGGACATTCGCCCCGGTCGTCCCCTTCCATTGGCTGCACGACGTTTCCTGTAGCCTCTATTTGGGAAATGCTCATGCGCATATTATCGGGTTTCCTGACCCTTCTAGGTGCAGCTGTGCCGGCGACATTGCTCGGGATCGTCCTGTTGATCGTCAGCGCTGACGTGTTCGCGCGGTTATTCCTGTCTACATCGATCCACGTCGCCCATGACCTTGCCATCGTCGCGCTCGCCGGAGTCGTCTGGTTTGGAATGGTCGATACGGCGCGGCAGGGCGAACTGTTCGGTATCCGGTTCTTCAGCGACCGACTCCCCACCATTGTGCGCTACTGGGTGCAGGTGCTGGTCCACGTTGCGGTAATTGTCATCGCCTTCGAGATCGCCCGCTCTGGCATCTCGCAGGTGCAGGGCTCACGCTTCACCCGCTTCGTATCTCTCGGTTGGCCGAAGTGGATCGTCTCCGCCGGATTGGTTGGGGCCATGGGCGCACTAATGCTGGTCGAAAGCCAGCGCCTGTGGCGGCTGCTCACGACCCATCGCCCGACACCCTTGGACTGAATTCCCATGATGACTGCTGCCCTGACCTTCCTGCTCCTACTCGCGGTGGGCGTACCGATCGCCTTCGTGATCCTTGGCGCCTCCACCATCTACTTCATCCTGAACCCCCTTATGGCATCAATCGTGGCCCAGAGAATGGGCTCGGCGCTCGAGAGCTTTCCTTTGCTGGCTGTGCCCTTCTTCATCGTTGCCGGTGCCGCCATGGCTCGCGGGGGTATCGCGCGGCGGCTCTACCATCTCGCCGATGGCCTGGTAGGCCACTGGTGGGGGGGGCTGGCGCAGGTAGCGGTGATGAATTCACTGTTCCTTGGCGCGATGTCCGGCTCCTCCAACGCCGATGCCGCCATCGATGCCCGAACGATTGCGCCGATCATGCGCGAACGCGGATATTCGAACGGGTTCGCGTCCGTGGTGAGTGCTGCCTCGGGGGCAATTGCCCCGATCATGCCGCCATCGATCGGCCTGATCATCTATGGCTTGTTGACCGATACCTCGATTGGAAAACTCTTCACCGCCGGCGTGATTCCGGCAATGCTCATAACCGCTGCGCTTCTCGTAACGGTTCGGATTGTGTCAAAGCGCCGCGGCTACGCGCCCGAACGCGCCACCCGCCTGCCTGGGCCGGAAATCGCGGCCCGCGCCAAAAGCGCGGGATGGGCGTTGGCCATGCCAGTCCTCCTGCTCGTGGGACTTCGTGGCGGCTGGTTCACTCCCACCGAACTGGGCGCGATCGCGGCGCTCTATGCCTTCGTCGTGGGGTTGGTGATCTATCGCGGCTTTCATTGGAGCGAAACCTACGACCTACTCCGGGAATCCGCGCGCACCACTGCCAACGTACTGTTCATAATAGCAGCTGCTGCCGTCTTCTCGATGATCCTCGCATTGGAGCAAGCGCCGCAGAAACTGATTGCCGTTCTTCTAGGAGTTTCTGACAACAAGTGGGTCGTGTTGCTAGTTATAAATCTGCTGTTGCTGGTGCTGGGCACGTTGCTCGAAGGCCTGGCGCTGATGATTATCCTGGTGCCTGTCTTGTTGGAAGTGACCCGTACCCTCGGGATTGATCCGGTACACTTCGGAATTGTGCTGGTTTTCAACACCACCATTGGGTCGATCACGCCGCCGGTGGGGACGGTGCTGTTTACCGTTTGCTCGATCACTAAATGCTCGATCGAGGAGTTCACCCGTGAAGCCTTGCCATTCCTCGCGGCGCTGGTGGCGGTACTTTTATTGCTGACCTTTGTGCCTCCGCTCGTGACCGTGCTGCCAAATCTGCTGTACTGAAGCATTGGAAATGGCCCCGGCGTCGTATCGCTCGGGGCCATTTTTTGCAGTGGACGCCTCACCTCAGGCGGTTTCGAGCACTCGAGAGAGGAATGCGCGGGTGCGTTCCTCGCGTGGGTGGGCCAAAACCTCTCGGGGGTTGCCCTCTTCGACAATCACACCGCCATCCATGAAAATGAGATGCTCCGCAACGTCCCGGGCGAAGCTCATCTCATGCGTCACGACGACCATCGTCGTGCCTTCTCGCGCGAGATCGCGCATTACGGACAGCACTTCTCCGATCAGTTCTGGGTCGAGAGCGGATGTTGGCTCGTCGAAGAGCACGAGCTCGGGCTTCATGGCAAGGGCTCGGGCGATAGCACAGCGCTGCTGCTGTCCGCCCGACAATTGGTGGGGATAATGCCCAGCACGGTCGCCAAGCCCCACCTTGGCCAGAAGTTCCATGGCCTCAGACTCGGCCCTTGCACGCGGCACGCCAGAAACGATCATCGGCGCCTCGCTCACGTTCTGGAGCGCTGTCAGATGCGGAAAGAGATGGAAACCCTGAAACACCATGCCCATTTTCTGCCGCTGCTTGGCAAGTTCGTTGAAACTCATCTCAAAGAGTCGCTCACCCCTCCATTTCAGTCCGATAGGCTCTCCCTTGAGGAAGACGGCGCCCGAACTTGGCTTTTCCAGGTGGTTGAGACAGCGCAGCAAGGTCGATTTGCCCGAACCGGAGGGGCCGACAATGCAGGTTACATCCCCCCGATGCACCTCCATGTCGATGCCCGAAAGCACCTCGTGGTTGCCAAAGCTCTTGCGAAGCCGTTCGACCTTGAGAAGCGGCGTAGTCATGCGAGATCCTCCTTTCGGCGCAGCGCGAAAGGCGCCTTGAGATTGCTTACCAAAGCCCGGGAAAGGCTGGGACGGCTGCGCGTCACATCGAAGTGTGCCTCAACGGCGTGCTCGATTAAGGTGAATGCGGTGGTCAGAACCAGGTACCAGATCGTGGCGACGATCAGCAGGGGGATCGTCTGGTAGGTTCGGGCATAGATCATCTGCGCCGAATACAGCAAGTCGGGCAGGGCCAGGATACTCACGAGACTGGAAAACTTGAGCATAGAGATGGTGTCGTTCCCAATCGGCGGTATCACGATGCGCAGCGCCTGCGGCAAAACGATCCGGCGCAGCGATTGCCAGCGGGTCATACCGAGCGTGGCGCACGCCTCTGTCTGACCGCCGCTCACGGCGCGAATGCCTGCGCGCAGCATTTCGGCTGCATATGCGCTCTCAGTAAAGGCCAGTCCCATTATAGCCGCGCTAAAAGGGGTGATGAGGTCGTTGACGTCCCAGTTCACCAGCGTCGGGCCGAAGGGTACAGAGATGGTGATCCGTGGGATCAGCAGCGCCATATTGTACCAGAAGATTAGTTGAACGAGCGGCGGTACCCCACGGAAGAACCAGATCCAGCCCCATGCGACCGACTGGAAGACCCGCGAGGAACTGAGCCGCATGACGGCCAGGATGACGCCGAGAAACAGACCCAGCAGCATCGCCAATATGGTGAGCATGAGGGTGATACCCAGCCCCTTCAGGATATCGGCAGAAAAGAGGTATTCGAACACGACGGTCCATTGCATGTTCGGGTTGTTCACCAGCACTTCGAGGAAGAGCAAGGCGACGACCAGCAAGACTGCCCCGGCCAACCACTGGCCCATGTGGCGGACTGGAACGGGAGTAGCCGCATGAATATCTCGGCTCGGCGTGGGTTTCGTTTTGGTTTCAGGCATGACGCTTTCCTGGCTTGGCGCCTGGCTGCGGCGCGGCGGAAACATTTCCCCGGCGCGATTGGCGCGCCGAGGTGAAGCGGACCGACCTCATGGCGTCGGGTTTGTCTCGGTGATCAGCACCGCTTCAGAGAGCATAGAGTCGTTGTTGAGACCCCAGTTCCCCATGATTTGTTCGTAGGTGCCGTCCTCGATCAGGGCCTGAATTACAGCGGTAAAGAGTGGGCCGATCTCGCTATCTTTCGGAACGCCGATGCAGGAGTGAGTCGCGGCGGCCTCAAGCCCACCAACCTCGAAGACCGGGTTGTTCTTCGCCATGTAGACCAGCTTAGCCCGAGCGGCGGCGGTCATGTCGACACGACCAGACTGCACAGCAAGTTCCGCTGCGGATTGGCTCGAGAAGGTCTGGATGTCGATCGGCTCGAGACCTTGGGCGCTACAGACCTCGGCGTTCAGCGTCTCCATCAGATCGTGATCCCAGGAGCCATTGATGATTGCGGAGGAATGTCCGCAGACATCTTCGCGTTCTTCGATCTTCAGGCCGGAAGATTTCAGGAAGGCAAACCCGGTGCCGGCCGTACGTTGGGACACGAAGTCAAGAGATTTTAGGCGCTCTTCGGTCGCGCCCATCGAGGCGAAGGCGGCATCGAATCGCCCAGATATCAGCCCAGGTATGATCGCGTCCCAACCGGTCGGGACGTAGTTAAATGACACGCCCAACCGGTCCGAAATCGCCTGAGACAGTTCGACACTCCAGCCTTTCAGTTGGCCGTCTTCGAGGAATTCGTCGGGTGCCCAATCGTTGAAGACCGCGATGTCGATTCCGTTTTCGATAAGGTCCTGGGGTACCTGCGCGTGCAGCTCTTCGATCACGGCGGCGCTAGCAGGCAAGGCCCCATGAAGAGCGGCTGAAAAGGCAACTGCCAGGAGCAGTTTGCCGTTGGCGACGTTTGGTTGCATGACGAGTTTCCCTATTGTCCAGAAGATGGCTTGCGAATTTCATACGCTTTTGTGTGAACGTTCTCACATGAATTCACAGGTTCGCATTGCGGTCAAGTGATCAGCGCGGCATCATGGGCGCCGGACAATTTTTTAATTCGGGGATCACCGCGGGATGCGGAAGGCGACAACGACAATCGCAGACGTCGCCCGGAAGGCGAACGTCAGTACCGCGACCGCCGGCAGGGTGCTAGGAAACTATGGCTATGCCAGCGAAACGGTGCGCAAAAAGGTACAAAAGGCGGCGCGCGAGCTCGGCTATCGCCCCAACCACCTCGCAAGGAGCCTGATCCGTGGTGAAACACGCACGATTGGCGTAGTCGTGGGTGACATTCAAAGCCCGTTCTACGCAAGGATCATTCGAGGGATCTCCGATGTCGCGCGGGCATCGGACATGGGCCTGATCATAACCAACAGCGACGAAGCCACTGATCTAGAAGAACAGTCTGTCGAGCTCCTTATGGACAAGAAGGTCGATGGAATGATCGTCTCGCCTTGCGACACCATCAATGCCGCTCATCTTAGAGCGGCCCACGAAGCTGGGATACCGATGGTCCTCATCGATCGCAGAGTGAAGGGGCTTGAGGTCGATTCTATCAGCCTGGACAGCGTCGGGAGCGCCCGAGCAGGAGTGGGGGACCTATTGCGCGCCGGGCATCGCAGGATCGCTCTTGTGGCAGAATTGGCGGGCACCGGCGGGATGACGATCGAGCGTATCATGTCGTCGAGTCCGCCGGGGCCGCCGGACATCAATTACCACTATCCGAGTTGGCAGCGGCTACTGGGTTACCTGCTCGCACACCACGACGCGGGGATTGCGCCGCAGAGCGACCTGATTTGCCAGGTAAAGAGCTATTCATCCAAAGTTGCGGCGAAGAAAGCTGTGGAAATTCTCAGATCGGACACGCCGCCGACTGCGCTGTTCACTGCTGATGGCGTTATGTCCGCTGGTGTCATGGCAGCGGTCAAGGAAGTCGGGGCGCGGATCCCGGACGATATTTCGCTGCTATGCTTCGATGACATGGACTGGATGGAATTCATGGTCCCCGGGATCGACGCGATCTCGCAACCTCGCAAGCAAATGGGCCAAATGGCCGCACGCCTGCTGATGGAGCGGATAGCCGACCCGACGAGCGAACCGCGCGTTTTGGATCTGGTGCCGCGGCACGTGGAGCGCGGATCAATTCGTCAGATCTTGACCACCAAAGGCGTCAATGGTGGCCCCGACGCCTGACATTGATAAGGTTCTCATTGCTTTGCTGCGACTCGAGAGTATGCGATTCACTTTATGCGCCTCTTAGGGCACTCTTCATGCAACAGTGGACGCAAAGGATCGGGTAGGGCGTTGCGACCGGATCGTGCCACGTTCCCGTAGAAACTCGATCAATAGTTGCAGTTCTGGCGTCGGTTCGGCCTCCTGTGGCCAGACAAGGAAGTAGGAGTTCCCTGAGTCCTGAAATGACGGCCCCATCCGTATTAGGCGGCCAGCGTCAAGTTGCCCATCTGTGAGGAAGTCTGGTAGCAGCGCCACCCCCTGTCCGGCCAATGCCGCGTCGCAAAGCGATAGAAACTGGTCGAAAAGGGGGCCCCGCAGAGTACCGGGCACAACTTCCTGTTGCAAAAACCAGCTTTCCCAGGCCCCCGGCCGACTGGCCAAGTGCAGAAGCGGCATGTCGAGGAGATCCCGAGGCGTCGCCTCGGGTGGAAACCCTGCATTGGGGCTCGCGACGGGCACTAATCGGTTCTGCGCGAGCGGGAGGAACTCGACGCCCGGCCAATCGGGCGCCCCGAAATGAACCGCAGCGTCGAATTTCTCCGCCGCGAAGTCAAAGGCGGAGTTTCGGGTGGATTGATTGAGGTGAACGGTCGGGTTTTCCACGAGAAAAGCCCGCAGATGCGGGGCGAGCCAATACAATCCGAAGGTTAGCGGAACAGCTAGGTTCAGCCCATTCCGGTCTCCCGCGGCTCGCAACTGCAAGCTGGCCCGTGCCAGGTCGTCGAGGCAATGCCGAACCGAGCGCGCATATCTGCGCCCCGCGGAGGTCAGGCGCAGCCCCTTACCTTCGCGAGTCAGCAAGTTCACGCCCAGCTGTTCCTCTAGACTCTTTAGTTGGCGGCTCACCGCGGAATGCGTCAGGTCGAGATCCCGCGCTGCCGCGACAGCGCTTCCCAGTCGATCCACGGCCTCCAGCGCCCGCAGACTGCTGATCGTGGGCAGGAAGCGTCTCGGGATAGACATGTGACAAAAGCTCCAAGGTTTGTGCGGACAAATCGCTTTTCGGGCACGTATCAGTACGGCAGTTTCGCGGAAAATCCCATGATAGATTGACGCCAATGCAGAATGCCCCGAATTTTCGCCGCGCTCAGAGAATCCAGTCGTTGGAGATTTCTGAAATCGTCCAGCTTTCGGAGCGCGCCGCCTCCCTGCGAGCCGAGGGACAGGACATAGTCGCTCTCTCGACAGGCGAACCTGACTTTCCGACTCCCCCGCATGTTGTCGCGGCGGCGCATTCCGCTGCCTTGGCGGGAAAGACGAAGTACCCGGCGACCCTGGGCACGCCCGAGCTTCGGGACGAAATCGCCCGTCAGGCGGGCGTCAGCCGGGCTCGGGTCATCGTGAGCACCGGCGCAAAGCAGGTGCTCGCGAATGCCATGCTCGCGACGCTCGACCCGGGTGAGGAGGTGATCATGCCTGCCCCGTTCTGGACCAGTTACTCGGACATTGTCCTTCTGGCCAGCGGCACCCCCGTGGTCCTGCCTTGCCCTGTGGAGGACGGTTTTCGCCTTACAGCCGAACGGCTCGAAGCCGCGATCACGCCACGCACCCGATGGCTCATGCTGAACTCACCCTGCAACCCAACTGGCACCAACTATTCCGAAACCGACTTGCGCGCCCTCGCGGAGGTACTGCGGCGTTACTCCCAGGTGCAGATCCTGATAGACGAGATCTACGATCAGCTATCGTACGTGCCCTTCACCTCGTTCGCCACGGTTGCACCGGACCTGTCAGAACGGACGCTGATCGTGAACGGGGTCAGCAAAGCCTATGCGATGACCGGATGGCGCATCGGATGGGGTATCGGCCCAGCCGCCATGATCTCCGCCATGGGTGCGGTGCAGGGACAGTCGACGTCTGGCGCGAGCTCGGTCGCGCAAGCCGCGGCCTTGGCGGCGCTCTCCGGGCCGCAAGAGTTCCTTCTGGAAAGACGCGAGGTGTTCCGGTCACGCCGCGACATGGTCGTGGCGCGCCTGAATGCGATGCCCGGCGTAACGTGCTCGCGGCCCGATGGCGCCTTCTACGTGTTCCCCGACATCCGGCGCGCGATGGCGACGAACGGCTTCGAGAGCTGCGCGCGCTTTTGCGAGGATCTACTTGAGCAGGTCGGCCTCGCACTGGTGCCGGGACGCGCGTTCGGAATGCCCGGGCATTTGCGCCTGTCCTACGCCTATTCCGAAGCCGAGCTTCTGGCCGGCCTTGACCGCCTGGAGCGATTCATCACCCACGTGCGGCCTGCCGCGCAAGAGGATTCGCAGCCGAACAGGGCAACCGTATGAGCAAGATGAGCAACCTTTGGGAGCACACGAATGCCGAAGACCTATCGGTGACCCGGCTTTCTGCAGACAGGACGGTCGATCTTGTCGTAATTGGTGCCGGTTTCACCGGCTGCTCGGCTGCGCTCGAAGCAGCGCGCACCGGCGCATCTACTGTCGTGCTGGAAGCCGAAACCATTGCCCACGGCGGTTCGGGCCGAAATGTCGGTCTGGTGAATGCGGGACTGTGGCTGCCCCCGGATGACGTCGTCGCGGTCATGGGCGAGGCTGAGGGCACGCGGCTGGTCGAGGCTCTTGGCAAGGGCCCCTCGGCGGTTTTTTCCCTCGTTCGGGACTTCGGGATCGCGTGTGAAGCGGTGCAGAACGGCACGCTGCACCTGGCCCATTCCCCCGCCGGCTTTCGCGATCTCGAGAAGCGCTTCACCCAAGGCATCCAACTCGGCGCGCCGCTTCAACTCCTGGACCGAGAAGAGGCAAGCCGGCGGACTGGTAGCACCCAGTTTCACGGTGCGCTTCTGGACCCCCGCGCGGGCACCGTGCAACCCCGGTCGTATTGCGGTGGCCTCGCTCGCTCGGCCGTCGGGCTGGGTGCCGAGATCTACCAGAACAGCCCTGTCACCAGGATCGAGCGCGAGGGGGGAGACTGGCGGGTTCACGCCAACGGCCAGGTTGTTACGGCGCAACGTCTGCTTCTAGCCACCAACGCGTACCACCAACTCGCGGAGGGCGCCTGCGCGCCGGAATATGTAGTGGTGAACTTCTGTCAATTCGCCACAGCGCCGCTGACGGAAGCGCAGCGTGCGAAAATTCTGCCGGGGCGCGAGGGATGCTGGGATACTGCGCTGGTCATGTCCTCGATTCGAATGGACGAAAGCGGTCGACTCATTGTCGGAGGAATGGGAGACTCCGAAGGCTTGGGGGCACGGATCCACGGCCGATGGGCCCGCCGCAAGTTGAGGCGTCTCTACCCTGAGATCGGCGACATTCCTTTCGAGCATCGCTGGCGCGGTAGGATCGCGATGACACAGGATCACATTCCGAAAGTTGTCGAATTCGGCCCTGGAGCCTACGCCCTCTTTGGTTACTCCGGGCGGGGAATCTGCCCTGGAACCGTCCTCGGCACCGCTGCTGCCAAAGCGCTCCTGGAGGAATGCCCGGAAACAATGCCGCTGCCGGTAGTTCGGAAGTACGCGGAGCGCTTCAAGAGGATGAAGCGGGCCTACTACGAATTCGGCGCATCGCTTACCCATGCAGCCAGGCCCGGCCCCTTGGGCTGAATGCTCTGCCAAGTGCGTACTTCCCTATTGACATCTTCAAGGTGCGACGGGGGAGGCAACCATGGCTTGCAGCAACGAAAAGTTAAACGCTCACAATCTGGCGGGGTCCCGAAAATGACGACACTTTCAAGGCGTGATCTTCCCGATATGCGCCTGTTGCAGACATTCGAAAGTGCGGCGCGCCACGGTAATTTCACCCGTGCCGGAGATGAACTCGCATTGACGCAAAGCGCGGTCAGTCGGCAGGTCCGCGAATTGGAAGACCAGCTCGGGCATCCATTGTTTGAACGGGTCCGTGGCCGGGTCATCACGACCCCGAAGGGCGAGGCGTTTCTTCAGGGCGCCTCAAGGCTTCTCCACATGGCCGAGGTCACCATGCGACATGCGAAGACCGCCGACGACGGTCAGAGGTTGTTGTCCATCAACGTGCTCCCGACCTTTGCCCAACGGTGGTTTGCGCCGCGCCTCGCAGGCTACCTCAAAAGGGATGCGAACACGACTTTCGACATCACCACGATCAAGGGCGTGTTCAACCTCACTGCCGAACAATGCGATCTCTCGATACACTTTGGCGACCCAAGCTGGCCCGGAGCAAAAAGTGTCTACCTATGCAGCGAAATCGTCGTGCCGATCGCGGGTGGCTTGCTTGGGAGTGAGCGGATCACGGGCCCAAAAGACCTGATAGATGCGCCAAAACTGGTACTGTCGGAACGCCCAAACCTATGGTCGGACTGGTTCGATCGCTGTGGTGTTGACGCGCCGTTCAGGCGAATTTCTCATACTTTCGATCAGTTCACACTGACAATCGAGGCAGCGAAGGCCGGCCTTGGGTACGCGCTTCTCCCCCGCTACCTTATCGAGAAGGAGCTTGCCGCCGGCGAGCTGAATGTCGTTCTGGATGCTCCCCATTCTACACAGAAAGCCTACTACATGGTGATCCCGGACGGGCGCGAGACGAAGGTGAAGCCCTTCTGTGACTGGCTGGTCCAACAGGTGCGGTACCGGCCGCTCGCTCCAGCGCAATGAAATCGCGTCAGCACGGCTGAGAGGCCAAGCGACCCCCATGTTACGATCAGCGTGCTGCGAGCCTTTATTGCTTTGCCACGCACTGCGTGAAAGCCCGCTCAAAGATTTTTGCCGTAGGGCTAGGCGCGCGGCGGGCTGGGGTCAGTAGGTAGAGTTTTCTCTCGAGTACAAGATCGCTCAATGGCACGAAAGCGATACCCGGATCGTTGAACAGCAGCACGGCATTGCGCGGCAGCAACGCCACGCCGATCCCGGCGCGTACGAGGCAGAGCTGGGCAATCGTTGAATGGCTGCGGAGCGGGCCGGTTCTTAGCGCGAGCGGCAAGGCCGCGTGAGAGGCAAGCAACCTCGAAGAACCGGTTTTTGCTCCGAGATGAATGAGTTGCTGCGGATCGATGTCTGAAAGGCGGACCTGCTCGGCGGATCGCGCCAGCGGGTGGTCAATCGCGCATGCCAGGCCGAAGGGGTCAGCGCTGATCTCGTTTTGCAGCAAATCGGGCGAGCTGCGGGCACGACCCGCAATGGCAAGATCTAGCCTAGCATCCGCGACCATTCCGGCGAGCGTTTCGGCCACGTCGTCATGCACGGTGAGGATCACCTCGGGGTGTGCCGCGCGAAAGGTGGCAATCGCCGGGGCCACATGCGGGGTGATCGCCGAGGGCGTGGCGCCGATCCGCAGTGTGCCGCGCAGCCCACGCGCATGATCGCGCAGGCGATTGAGTGATTTGTCGAGCGCGGCGAGCAGTGGTTCGGTCTCTTTCAGGAAGTCCAGCCCAAGCGTTGTCGGGGCCGGCGGACGGCTGCGGCGGTCGAAAAGTGCGCCGCCCGCGATCTCTTCGATTTGCCGCACAGTTTCGGTTAGCGCCGAGGGCACCACCCCGAGCCGGTCCGCGGCGCGGGCAAAACTGCCCTCCGCCCAGATCGCGTGAATGGCCCGCAGGTGGCGCAGGTTAAAGTTCGTAATTTCTGAATCAATCTTCATATGTTTCAATTTCAAAGAATACGCGTCTTCGGTCAATATGCCGCCAGACAGGAGACCCAGATGACCGCCACCGACCGCAACCTTTCCGACGCCATCGACCGACTTCCCCGCGCCCTGAAGGACGCAGGCTTTCGCGGAGAGGTCACGCGTGACAGCGCGCTGAGGGCGGCCATGTCCACCGACAATTCGGTCTATCGCATCCTGCCCGACCTCATCGTCGCGCCGCGCGATGCCGCGGATGTGGTGGCCTGCATGTCGGTGCTGGAGCGGCCCGAGTTTGCCCATGTCCCGCTGACTGCGCGCGGCGGCGGCACCGGCACCAATGGCCAGAGCCTCAACCGCGGCATCATCCTCGACATGCGCCGCCATATGCACCGGCTCCTGGAGGTCGATCCCGAGGGACAATGGGCCGACGTGGAGCCGGGCATCGTGCTTGATGATCTGAACGCGCAGCTGCGGCCCAAGGGGCTATTCTTTGCGCCCGAAACCTCGACCTCGACCCGCTGCGTCGTCGGCGGCATGGTGTCGACCGATGCCTCAGGGAAGGGCTCGCGCATCTACGGCAAGACCTCGGACAACCTCTTGGGTGTCGAGATCGCGCGGGGGCAGGGGCTGGTCTCCAGCCTCGGCGACGCGCCAGACTGGGCCGCGCCGATGCTGGCGGCGGCAGAAACCGCAGCGCGGGCCGGGCGCACGGCCTTCATCGCAAACACCCCGCGGCTCAACCGTCGCTTCACCGGCTACGACCTCGAGCGCGCCTGTACAGAAGAGGGCGGCTTTCAGTGGTGGCGGCTGTTCCCCGGATCCGAAGGCACGCTTGGGCCGATCACCCGCATCCGGGTGAAGCTTTGCCCGCTGCCCAAGGAAAAGCGCCTCGTGGTCGCCGGGTTTGCCAGTTTCCGCGACTCGCTGGCCGCCGCGATGCCGTTGCTGCGGGACAACCCGACCGCCATCGAAGTGATGGACGAGCGGGTGCAGGCGCTGGCCGAAGAGGCCGGTCTGCTTGGCCGCCTGCCCGAAACCCTGCGTCCGCAGGGCGGTGAGGCGCTGGCCTATACGTTCGTTGAGTTCAATGGCGATGATGCCGCGGAACTTGCGGCACGCATCGCGGCTTGCGAGGCGCGTCTGCAGGGCTTGCCCGGCATCCGGGCGGTGCATGTCGCGGCAGGCAGCGATGACATTCGCGACCTTTGGGCGGTCCGCTCGGCCGGTGTCGGGCTCTTGGGCAAGATCGATGGCCGGGCGCGCCCCGTTGCCTTCGTCGAAGATTGTGTTGTGCCGCCCGAGACGCTGCCGGAGTTCCTCGACGGTTTTCTAGACATTCTCACCCGGCATGGGCTGAGTTTTGGCATCTACGGCCATGTGGACGTGGGCTGTCTGCACATCCGCCCGGCGCTCGACATCGACGCAGAGGAGGGCCGCGCGCGGCTGGTGCAGGTCTCTGACGAGATCTTCGAACTGGTCAACCGCCATGGCGGCATCTTCTGGGGCGAGCACGGCAAAGGGGTGCGCGGCGCCTATCTCGAAGGCTGGATCGGGCCGGAGGCCTATGCCGCGTTGCAGGGGGTCAAGGCCGCCTTCGATCCTTCGGGACGCTTCAATCCCGGCAAGCTGGTCGGCGCCGGAGCGCCGGTCATGGGGATTGCCACGACACCCTTCCGTCCGTTCAACGCGCCCGAGGGCGACCCGCTGGAAAAGGCCTTCCGCTGCAACGGCAATGCGCAATGCCTCAGCTATGCGGCGAGCATGCCCATGTGCCCGTCCTTCAAGGCGACCGGGGATGTCCGCCACTCACCCAAGGGACGCGCCGATGCGCTGCGCACATGGCACGGGGACCGGCGGACTGGAGAGGCGACCATTGACGAGGCGGATCTTCTCGGCACGCTCGACACCTGCCTCGGTTGCAAGGCCTGCGCCTCGACCTGCCCGGTGCAGGTGGACATTCCGGCGATGCGCGCGACATTCTACGCCGATGTATATGGCCGCAAGCGGCGCCCGCTGACCGACCGGGCGATGCTGCTGGCCGAACGTCTGAGCCCGCTCATGTTGCGCGCGGCACCCGTGATACGCCCGTTCTGGCCGCTCGCGCGGCGCGTGGCAGAGGTGGTGCTGGGCGTGACGGACCTGCCCGCTGATCTGGCGCACCCCTTGCCTCCTACGGCACGGATCTCAGTGGCCGAGCTCAAACAGCGCGAGCTTCCGGAGCGTGCAGTTCTTGTGTGGATGGATTGGTTCTCGGCGCTCTATGACGGCGCGACGCAGCGCGATGTCTATCAAGGCCTTACGGCGCTCGGCTATGCGCCGCTCTTTGTCGAGATGCTGCCAGCGGGCAAGGTGGCGGGCGATCTTGGCGACCGGGCGGGGTTTGCGAAGATGGCGGGGCGTTTGGTGGCGGCGCTCAGCGACGGTGCGGCCAGCGGCGCGCCGATGATCGGTCTCGACCCGGCCTTCGTCATGGCGCTGCGGCAGGACTATCGCAAGGCGGGGCTCGACGTGCCGATGGTGCTCTTGCCGCAGGAATTTCTTGCGGCGGAGGTCCGGCGCGGGGCGAGGATGCCACAGGTGCCCGGCGGGGCGCTGAGCCTCTTCACCCATTGCACCGAAAGCACCGGATCGCCGGCGGCGCGTAAAGACTGGCAGGAGGTTTTTGCCGCGCTTGGGCTGCAGATCGACACGCCCGCAACCGGCTGCTGCGGCATGGCCGGCATGTTTGGGCACAAAGAACGGCACCAGAAGATGTCTCGCAAGCTGTTCGATATGTCCTGGGCGGAGCCTTTGGCTAAGGCCGAGGAGGCGGTGGCCACGGGGTTTTCCTGCCGTTGCCAGACGGAGCGGCTCTCTGGCATGCCGATGCGCCACCCGTTGGGCCTGATTGCGGACCGGCTGGGGACGCGGAACTAGTGCCGATCCTTTCCCGTGCATGAGACCCGACGGTCGATGGTACTTTGCGTCTGCGAGAATTCGGGCAGCTGAGTTCTGCGCCAGGACCCCAATACTGAGTGGGGCTGCAGAACGGCACATCGTGCGTCGAAAGCACTTGGATAGAGAAAAGGGCCATCAAAGCGTCTAAGGAACGACCGGAACAGCCCTTGGCGTCCGAGTGCGCAGGACCGGTATCGGCCCTGCGCACACACGGCATCAGTCGATGTCGAACACCACGCCCTGCGCCAGCGGCAGTTCAGACGAGTAGTTGATCGTGTTGGTTGCGCGCCGCATGTAGGCGCGCCAGGCGTCCGACCCGCTCTCGCGGCCGCCGCCGGTCTCCTTCTCGCCGCCGAAGGCCCCGCCGATCTCGGCCCCCGAGGTGCCGATGTTGACGTTGGCAATGCCGCAGTCCGAGCCGCGCGCCGACAGGAAGGTCTCCATCTCGCGCAGATCGGTGGTGAAGATCGACGAGCTGAGCCCACCGCCCACGTCGTTGTGCAGCTCCAGAACCTCGTCGAAGTCACTGTATTTCATCACGTAGAGGATCGGTGCGAAGGTCTCGCGGAGCACTGGGCCGGCCTGTTCGGGCATCTCCACCAGCGCGGGTTTGACGTAATAGGCTTTCTCGCCCCCCACCGGTTCGCGCTGGCCGCCATGCACGGTGCCTCCAAGCGCGGCGGCCTCCTTCAGCGCCGCTTGCATGCCTTCGAAGGCCGCCGCGTCGATCAGCGGGCCGACCAGCGCCTGGGTCTCCAGCGGGTTGCCGACGGTGACGCTGGCGTAGGCCTTGCGCAGGGCGGGCACGAGTTGGTCGTAGACGCTCTCGTGCACGAAGAGCCGGCGCATGGTGGTGCAGCGCTGGCCCGCGGTGCCCATGGCCCCGAAGGCGATGGCACGCAGGGCCATGTCCATGTCGGCCGAGGGGCAGACGATGCCGGCATTGTTGCCGCCGAGCTCGAGGATGCACTTGCCGAAGCGCGCCGCCACCTTTGGCCCGACGATGCGCCCCATGCGGGTCGAGCCGGTGGCCGAGATCAGCGCCACCTTCGGGCTGTCCACCAGGGCCGCGCCGAGCTCCGGCCCGCCGACCAGAACCTGGCTCAGCCCCTCGGGGGCATCGCCGAAGCGGGCGATGGCTCGCTCCAGCACCGCCTGGCAGGCGAGCGCGGTGAGCGGGGTTTTCTCCGAGGGCTTCCAGAGCACCGGGTCGCCGCAGACCAGCGCCAGCGCTGCGTTCCAGCACCACGGCGCGCAGGGGAAGTTGAAGGCGGTGATGATGCCGACCACGCCCAGCGGGTGCCAGGTCTCCATCATCCGGTGGCCGGGGCGCTCGGTGGCGATGGTCAGCCCGTAGAGCTGGCGCGAGAGACCGACGGCGAAGTCACAGATGTCGATCATCTCCTGCACCTCGCCGAGCCCTTCGGAGGGCGACTTGCCCGCCTCGATCGAGACCATGCGGCCGAGCTCGTCCTTGGACTTACGCAGTTCCTCGGCAAAGAGTCGCACTAGCTCACCGCGGCGCGGTGCAGGTACCAGGCGCCAGCCGCGGAAGGCCTCGTTGGCCTTGACGATGGCGGCATCGGCATCAGCGACGCCGTGTTCGTCCAGCGTCGCCACGATCTCGCCGGTGATTGGAGAGACCACGACCATGCCTCCGTCCACGTTGAGCGCAGCGGTAACATTGCAGGCACCCATAGTTTCGGCGGTGATGGCGGACAGTGGCTTGGTGAGCATGTTGAATCCTTTCGGTAGATCAGGCGTGTGCATGAGCGAGAACGGCGCGTGCGTGGGCCAGCGAGGCCGCTTCGGCCTCGGCATAGCGTTGGTGAAGGTCAATGACGGGCGCTCCCAGGTCTTCTTCGAAGCGGGCCCGGTTTGGGTTGGCTGCGAAGCCCTGACTAGCTTCGTCGCCGAGGTTAGACTGAAAGATCCCGGCGGCCGAGATCGGCAGGAAGTCCTCGTAGATGATCGGGTCGGCGCGCAAGACACCTGCGGTCACCAGCGTGGCAGGGTCGCGCGCCAGATCCTCAGTCGAGCTCCCTTTGCCGGTAGCGCTGTAGCGGAAATAGCCCAGCCCCTCGGTACGGATCGTCTCCAAGTCGTCGGGGAAATCGGCGAAGGTGCGCTCCAGCGTCTCCATGTACTCCGCCGCGTTAGAGCCATCTGCGGCAGGGCGCACGAGGCCCCGTGTGTGCGCTAGAAGCCGGTCGTAAAGTGCCTGGCCCTTTGGGGTCAAAGCCAGGCCGCGTTGTTCGATCTCCCCAAAGCGGGCGGTGTGGCTGCCGTCGACAGTGGTGACCCCGTCGCTGTAGGAAACCGGCTCCTCCAGTGCCTTGAACGATGTCTGGCGCAGCAGGATGGGGACGGCGCGGGCCGGGGGACCCTCGATCACGGCCTTAGGCGCAATGCCGCGTTCGGGCATAAGGCGCTGCACTGCATCGATGTCCAGTGTACGAGGTGTTAGGTGGTTGATGTGCGGCCCTTTGAAAGCCACCACGTCGGCAACCAACCGGTGCGCTTCGTGCAGGCGCTTGTAGAGCGCGTGCTCCACGTTAGCCTCCGGGTGCCATCGGAACGTCTCGAGCGCTTCCGCAACAAAGGATTCCGCCTCCTCGGATGTAAGACCTCCGTCCGCCTCGGCGCGCGCGATGAGGTCTAGGCAGCCCTGAGTAAAAATCTTGCGCTGCGAGAGAACCTCGTCGGCCTCGGCGCGCAGTTCGGCATCCTCGATCAGATCGAGCCGCAGGAGCGAGGTGAAAACACGGAATGGGTTTGCGTTCAGCGCCGATTGCTCCAGCGGGCGGAAAGCGGTGGAATGAACCGGCACTCCTGCTACGGAAAGGTCATAGTAACCGACCGGGTACATTCCCATGACTGCGAAGAGACGACGCATGGTGGAAAGTTCCTGTGGCGTGCCGAGACGGATCGCGCCATGGCGCTCTTCGCTTACGCGGTCCAGCTCACCCAGCTCTTGTAGGCGTGCACGCTCGGAGGGCTCTGCTTCCAGTCGCGCTTCGTTGACCAGCCGCACCAAGTCGAGCAGCGTGCCGTAGGCAGGGACCTCGTCGCGGTACATGCCGGACATGGCGCGGGAAAACAGGGTTCGGATGGCGTTTGGGTCGATGGGGCACATGCGTTCGGATCTCCGCTGGGTATAGAGCCGGATGCCAGCTTAGTCTTCCAGCAGGGAAAACCCCAACGACGGTTCGGACTGCACCTATTCTGCCTCCGCATGCAGGAGCTTCGCTCTAGATCAGGAGGTTACATGGTCAGTTATCAATCTCGCGACCTGCTCCCCTGAAAAGTCAGCGGTTTGAAGTTGGCCTGTTCTTCAAACGAGGAGACAGACGATGCGGAAGAGCCGGTCTCAAAAAAGACCAACGTATATCACATAATTTCAAATTATCCGATCCCAGTCACCAGTCACCAGTCAGAGGCAAGCGCGGCCCAGTCTCCGAAATTCCGGGCCGAGGGGAATGCGGCCTGCAATCCTGAGGACCACGCGCATGCGGACGCTCTTGCGGGCCGCGCTCGACAAAAGGAACAGACGTGCCTGAGATATGTTCCAGAGATGTCTCAGACCAACAGATCGGGAGCGCTTCTTCAAGTGGCGGGCTGGCAGCAGTGCGCTGTGGCGGCATGCGATCGGGAACATAGTTGCACTCGCATTGTTAAGGACCCTGAACTGGAATGGGATAGAAAACATGGCAAACGCGGATCGGAAATCGTATGGCCCTGGGCAACAGGATCAGGGGAAGGGGAGTGGAGAAGGCGGGATGTCTCCCGCCGAGGTGGAGCAGCGCAGGAAGAGCGAGGTGTTGTCGAACCGCGACACCTCTCGGCATTCCGAGCAGCGCGGATTGGACAGCCGCCATGTTCACACCCGTCAATTGCATGAGCACGTCGATAATCATGCGGAAGGCAAAGGTGAACCGGGCAAGGCAGCCGCCGGTGAGAAGCTGGCTGATGAGCGTCCAGGTCCTGAGGACAGGGTCACCGGGGGCGACCGGGAATAGCGAAACGTTTCATAGGGCAAAATCAAGCGCTCTTGGGAAAGAGAGATTTCTCAACCCGAGCTGCGCCGTCGGACTTTCAGGTGATCAGTAGGCGGATAGAGAATTACGCGCATGCAGTGGGCAAACATGTTTTTCCAAAGTTGGGATGGCATCATCCGCACCCTCATCGTGGGAACATTGGCTTACGCGTTCCTCGTGGTCTCGCTGCGAATCTCGGGAAAGAGGACCCTTGCGAAACTAAACGCCTTCGATCTTGTAATAACAGTGGCTTTCGGCTCGACGCTGGCGTCGATCCTGCTGAGCGACGGTGTTGCCCTTGCGGAAGGTGCTGTGGCTTTGCTGCTTCTGATATTCCTGCAATATGGGGTGACCTACACGTCGGTGCGTTCAAAGTCCTTCGCGCGTGCGGTTCGCTCCGAACCTACTCTCCTTCTGCATGACGGTGTCCCATTGACCGAAGCCTTGCGCCGCGCCCGCGTCACAGAAGTTGAATTGGAGACCGTGGTGCGTACGCAGGGACAGGACGGTTTCGGCGCGCTGTCGGCAGTCATTTTGGAGTCTGACGGGTCCTTCTCTGTCATCAAGAAAACTCAAAAGGGTGGGTCAAACGATGACGAGCCACGCGCCCGGGCCTTCCGGAACGGGCTCTGACTGGGGGCCTAGGGTCAGTCAGATAGCAGGGTGAGTCAGACCCGCCTCTGTGCTCTCACCCTTGAGTGCCGCCTATGATCCATATGCCGATGCCAGCCAACAGGATCACTGCATATCCCGCCGCGACGATTACGCCGTCCCGTGCCAATAGTCCAACTGCGAATAGCGTAACCGGTATACCGACCAGTGGCACAGCTATCGGTATCGCTCCGAGCACTAGGAGCGATGTGCCTGTTGCTATCAAAAAAAGTGCGATGAGCGAGATTGAGAGATTCCCGCCGGACAGGCGCTCCCATCTTGGATGCAAATGCCACCTTAACCAATCCGCGACCGGCCGCACTTTGTGCGCCACCGCTTTTACGCGGCGCGCCTGAATCTCGCGTTTTCCTAGAAATGGCGGAACCCACAGGCCGGTGCGGCCTAGCAGCATCTGCAGGCCGATGACTGCCCTGATTGCGCCTAGGGCTCCGCCGATGCCCGGTATCATCCCGATGGGCAAGATGAGAAAGGTGGCGACGATCAAGAGAAGGGGTGCGTGGCCCTGCGCGCCGATCTCCTTTGCCAAACTTTGGAGCGTCACCGTGTCCTGACTCTCGGCCAGCCCCCGCAACCGCTCGACCAGCCTTGGCACCGCCTCTGGTCCCGGATCCACAGCGAGTGTGCAATCCTTCCGGCCCATTTACCTGCTGTCCGACTGCGAGGAGATCTGCGCAAGAGATTGCCCGAATTCACGAAACTCCTCGGCGATGCAAAGCGGGAGCGCGGCCATTGCAGTGGGGACCGCGCCCGGATCTTCTTGACCATCGCGGAGCACTTCCCGTACCGAAAGCCATTCCTTCAGATGCTGCAGCTGCGAGCTGTCCAAGGTCGTGATGATTTCCAGGAGCAGCCGTCGATGCGCGATGCTGCGCGCCTCGAGCATCACAAGCACGGACTCAAGTTCTCTAGGATTTGACCCATCCATGATAAGTCCTTCCAAATCAGTATCTCCGGATTCGTCCTTGGGGAAGCGCTCGTGCTCCCGGGTCAGGGCCATTTTTCCCCTGGGCAGGAAACGGCTGGCGAGCGTGTGTCTGCCTCACGAATAAATGGACGTCGTTCAATTGTGCCTGTCTCCCGGCTGTGCGACCTCGGCGAGTGCCTCACCGGCCGCGAGGGCATCTCCCCGTCCGGCGAGATCACCAAGTGAGAGGACGCCTACAAGGCGCTTCTCCCGATTGACCACTGGAATCCGGCGGATTTGCTGATCGCCCATGTTCTGAGCGACGGTCGTCACGTCGTCGTCTTCGAAGCAATAGCAGACATCTTGCGTCATTGCCTCGCCCACCATGGCATCCGGCCCCCTGCCTGCGCCGATCCCTCGGATAGCAATATCGCGGTCGGTGAGCATACCGACGAGCTTGTCGTCTTCGCCAACAGGGAGGAAGCCGGCGTCAATCTGTGCCATGAGGGCGGCCGCTTCGGCCAATGTCTGGCGCGGCGAAACCGTGACCGGATCGTTCGACATGATTTCCGAAACTCTCATTTTTACCTCCTAGGTTTTATAACTCATCGGATGCGTCTCGCGGCAGGATGCCCGCGCAATCGACGCGGAGGGAAAACTTTCAACAGGCGGCGCATCGCAATGTTCCAGCTTTTCAAGCTTTCCTGGGTCCATTCTGCAGATTGGGGAATTCGACTCTTGGCATAGGGCGTGGTTGTCGTGCGGTGTACCACGATCGAGAGGAGGACGACCAAACTGGCGGCCGGCCAATCGGCCGCAAGATCAGTCCGTTTGGTGATGACCAGGCTGTAGTCGACGGCAGCTTTGTCCATCGGCTCGAACCAGCAAAACAGCCGGGCTTCGCGCGACCGCAACCCGTTCTGCAGCAGGGGCCGGTAGGAGCATTGGAGACGCGGGAACACGGCACCAGCGGCGACCGTCTGGGCCATGTTTGGCCTCGATATTAGGTCTATTTGGCTTTGGGCGTACGACGACGATCATTTGGGGCGGAAATCGCTCGGCTCACACGAACGCGACAAGCGCAACAATGCCCGCGAGAACAACCAAGAAAACGAGGAAGATGCCGCGCCGTCCGGATGAACTGTTTTGCAATTCGGCAGGAGTGTGCGGAGGGGAGCGTTTCTTCTCGCGTTCGGGGACGGACGGAGCCACCGTGACTTTACCCGCTGGGGTGGCTGAGGGCCCCGCTCCAGCCTCAGCGTCGGTGCCGAGAGGTGCCGCCGCTGGATCAGAGAAATTGACCTTGTCGCCCGTCTCGCCGTGGTCGATGCGCTGGCGGAGCCGGTCTGGCTCGGCCGATTGACTTGGGTGGACTCTGCGTCGTTTGCGATGTGCCATGCTGAACCTCTCATTTGGCCCCATCAACATGACGCGCATCGGGATGTTCCCCAGAAATCTGGGAACATTGGTTTGTTGTGGTGGTTGCAGGGGGCGTGTTCCCTTCGAAGGGAATGGGATACTTTCAAGGAGCAACGCCATGAAAACTCATTTCTGCGTGGCCTTACTGAGTGCAATGCCTTTCGCAACCGGATGTTGGGCGGCGGAGGTCACCGCGAATATACTTGACCGCGAGGGTAATGAACTCGGCGCCGTTCGCGTTCGGGATACGCCTTCTGGGGTAGCGGTGGCGACCGTCACGCTCATCGAGTTGCCCGAGGGCATCCACGCCATTCACCTGCACGAGACGGGCGATTGTGAGTCAGATGATTTTTCTTCAGCAGGGGGCCACGTGGCTGGCGAACATGTGCATGGGGTCATGTCCCCTGAAGGGCCACATCCGGGCGATATGCCCAATCTGACGGTCAAGGAAGATGGTGTCGGCGAGGTCGAAGTCTTCCTGCCAGCCTTCGACGTCGAAAGATTTCTCCTCGACGCGGATGGTGCTGCCTTCGTTATGCATGCTGGCGTCGACGACTACGAGAGCCAACCCGCTGGCAACGCCGGCGACAGGATTGCCTGCGGAGCGTTTTCCCTGCGATCGGAGTGATGACAAAATTCTGGCTCCTGCAATTGGAATTCGGGGCAAAGGAGTATCGACGAATGTTCTCGTAATCGCGTCGCTTTCGGTCGCAAGTTTTAGGTCGTCCGACCTGCACCTGCAGTGCCAGTCCCATCGCGCCAGATACGCGCTGAGATCTCCCCGATGGGAGGAGTCCCGGAGGGAGTGGCTAAGACAATTGGATGCTGCGGCGGGGCCGCGTGTGTCATGCTCGCAGCGCTTGCCTCCGGCTCCGGTCAGAACGAGCGCTTCCGGCCGCATGATCGGCGCGGCCGCGACCCGAACATGACCGTTGCACCTCCCGCGCAGCCTGAGAAGAAAAACCACCTTCTTGGTGAGCGGCCGTCCCATCTCACCCAATCCATGATACACTGTCATATCGGGGCAATGGAAAAAAGTCGGGACAGAATGCGATATGTACACTACGCCAACAAAAGAAGAGCGTGAGGACCACCTCAAGCCTAAGCTCGAGAATTCAATTGGAGTGGCCTGCGAACAGGAGGTTCCGGAACAGTTGCGCGAACTTGCGCGTCAGCTGCAGGCTCATCTGAGGCATAAGCAGATTTACGGGAAGTAGATGCCCGCGCGCGGTCCGATCCGTCCTGAGTCTGGGTTGATAGTCAGCTCGGCGGCAGCCCGGCCATCCTGAGGCGCAGGCAACAACTTGCCGGTGGTCCGCCGGGTCGTGACGTCAGCGTGTCTTGGGGACGCCAAGCTGCGGGAAAATCGCGGTCGCTGTGCGGGAACATTCCGGATGGCATCCGGTTTCAAACCGGAACCGGAAAGGAGCCGAAAGATGGCAAGATCGAAACAGGGGAAGACTGATGATCCCGAGCGGCCGGCCGAACGTCTGGACCGAATCCGGCCCGATCATGTGGACCGTCGGGTCTCTGAGCAGGGAGCGATCGAGCAATCAGGAGAAGGCGGCCGTCCGCGTCCGCCGAACGAAGGTCGCACGACGCGAGGCTCGTCCTCAGAGGACTCGCGCGGCTGATCGCCATTAGTAAGACACTCAGAAACCTCCGCGGCAGATCAGCTGTCGAAAAGGACGGCGAAACTCTCGAAAGGTGCCATCTCGAGGTCGGGATCAATCCGCCTCCGTGCGCGATGTGAAGAGACGAGACAGCGCCCTTCGCCGCAAGTATCTAGCGGCAGGCAGACCGCTTGCCGATTGGCGGTGAAATTTGCCAGTACGAGAACCCGCGCCGACCCCAGCCTGCGTTGAAATGCCATGATCGCTGAGCTGTCCGGAAGCAGCGGTTCGGTCTCGCCGAAGGCGATGACGTCGAGTTCTCGGCGCAGCCGGACAAGGTGGCGGTAATGTGCGAAGATGCTTTCCGGATCGGACCTGTCTTGGGCGACGTTGATTTGGTCTGCGTTGGAATTGACCTCGATCCATGGCGTGCCTGTGCTGAAGCCGGCCCCGTGGCCCGCGTCCCATTGCATGGGCGTGCGGGCGTTGTCACGGCTGTTCCGGTTCGCCCCGGCGATGAATTCTTCCGGCGCAACGCCGCGCGCGATCTGATCTTCGAAGTGGTTCAGAGTCTCTAGGTCGCGGTATTGGTCGATCCGCTCGAAGCGCGCATTCGTCATGCCGATCTCCTCGCCCTGATAGATGAAGGGCGTCCCCTTGAGCATGTGCAGGACTGTTGCAAGCATTCGCGCCGAATTGCGCCTGTGCTCGCCGTCATCGGCGTAGAACGAGACCTGTCTTGGCAGGTCGTGATTGGTCAGGAAGAGCGCATTCCAGCCCTCGTGGCGGGTTAGCTCTTGCCATTCGAAGAGCGCACGCTTGAAGCCGACCAGATCAAATGGTTTCGGGGCGAACTTGCCCAGTTCGGGGTGCCATCCCTCACGGATGTGGGAGAACTCGAAGACCATATCCAGTTCTTTGCGTTCCTGTGCGCAGTAGAGCAGCCCCGTTTCCGGCGAGACGGACCAGCTTTCGCCGATGGTGACGATCTCCTGCCCGGTGATTACTTCGCGGTGCATCTCCTGCAGGAAGGGGTGCAGGTCGGGTCCTTCCTCGTAGATCCGCTGATCGATGTCCTTGCCGATGAGGCTAATCACGTCCATGCGGAACCCTGCAATCCCCCGATCGAGCCACCACCGCATCATGTCATGGACCTCGGCCCTTAGGGCAGGATTTTGCCAGTTCAGATCGGGCTGTGCGGGACTAAAATAATGGAAATAGTAGCGTTGCACCTCCTCGACCCAAGTCCAGGCCGGGCCTCCGAAGACGGCTTCTTGGTCATCGGGGGGTGCGCCACCCGCAGCGGCCTCGCGCCAGATGTAATAGTCGTGCTCGGGGGCGTCGCGCGACTTGCGTGCTGCCTTGAACCATGCGTGCAAAGACGAGCTGTGATTGACTACGAGATCCATGACGATCCCAATACCCCGGTCACGGGCCTCAGAGATCAGTCGATCCATGTCGGCGAGCGTACCATATTCTGGCGCGATCGCGCGGTAATCGGAGATGTCGTAGCCATTGTCGACCATCGGTGAGGCGTACACCGGCGAGAGCCAGATGAACCCGACGCCCAGGTCGGCGAGGTGCCCGAGTTTGCCGATGATGCCGGCAATGTCGCCGACGCCATCGCCATCGCTGTCGGCAAAGCTGCGAGGGTAGATCTGGTAGCCGGTCGCTCGATGCCACCAATGCTCCAACCGCTCGGGAGCTTCCGCTGGGGCAGGGGCGTGGGATTTCTGGCAAGTCATGGCGGGTCCTTTCTTCCGTTTCCGGGCAGGGCTGCTACGGCCAGCGGACCCAGCGTGAGCCGGTTTCCCTCAACACGCGCGGCACCTGCTTGGAAGTCGATCTGCATGGCGTTCTGCGGTAGAGAGATCACGACCTCGGATTGTCCGAAGTTCGCGAAACAGAGCAACGAGTCGCCTTTCTTCTTCCGCTCGAAGCCTATGACCCGGTGGGGCAAATCGGTGAGGATGGTTTCTGATGCCGTGCGCAGCAAGGGCACGCCGCGCCGCCAGCGCAAAAGTGCACAGGTGAAATGCAGCACCGAACCGGGATCGCGCTTCTGCAGGTCAACCGCCTGCTGGCGATGTCTCTCCGCCACTTTGTGATATGGTCGCGGCGCCGAAGTGAAGCCGCAGTGCGGCGCAGTCGAATCCCAAGGCATCGCGCACCGCACGCCGTCGCGCCCTGGGAAATCAGGCCAGAGCGCCTTGGCCCAGGGGTCCCTGATCTCTTCGGGGGCGAGTTCGGGCTGCTCGAGGCCGAGTTCCTCGCCTTGGAACAGGATCGTGCCGCCGGACAGCGTCGCCTGGAGAAAAAGAAGCAACTTTGCTGCCTCCCGGGCCCGTCCTGCCGCACAGGCGCGCGGCATTAGATTCGACACCGCTCGCTCGGAGTCGTGGTTGGTGAAGACGTTATAGCTGGAACCGGGGACGAGGTAGTGTGACCGGACCTCAAGCATGTTCGTCCAGTCCAGCAACGTGTCCGAGCGGTTGATCAGGTCGAAGTCATACACCGCGTGCAGCCTATCGTCGCCGACCGTGTACTTCGGCGCGAGGCGCGAACTGTCGACATCTGCCAACTCTCCGATCAGCACTCGCTGTGGGTCGTACTCGTCCGCGATACGACGGATTTGGTGAAGGATCGGGATGGCCTCGGGGACGTCCCGGTCGAAGAGGTGCATCTGCTTCTTGAATGGATTGTTTGGCCCGCCACCGACCGACGGGTTCTCGGCGGGGCGCGCCGGTGGATTCGAGCGCAAGTCCCGGTCGAAGCTCAGGCACTGCACCGCGTCGATCCGGAAACCATCAATGCCGATATCCAGCCAGTAGCGCAGAATGTCCATCATCTCGGCCAGCACTTGCTGGTTCGATAGGTTGAGCGCCGGCTGACTACGTAAGAACGGGCGATAGCAATATTGGGCGCGTCGCGGTTCCCAGCGCCAAGCCCGGCCGCCGAAGGAACTTATCCAATTGTTCGGCGGCCCTCCATCCACAGCAGGGTCGGCCCAGACGTACCAGTCGGCCTTCGCATTGTCGCGAGACGAAGCGCTTTCGACGAACCATGGGTGCTGATCCGAAGTGTGTCCCAAAATGAAGTCGAGCATCACCTTGAGACCAAGCGCGTGGGATTTCTCAACCAGGGTGCGAAGGTCATCAACGGTTCCGAAGGGCGGGTACACGGTGAGAAAATCGCTCACGTCGTAGCCGCTATCCTCGTGAGGGGAAGCATATGGCGGTGTCAGCCACAGCCCGTCGACGCCGAGTCCGTGCAGATATTCCAGTTTCTCTACGATCCCCGGGATGTCCCCGATGCCGTCGCCGGTAGCGTCGTTGAAGGATGGCAGATAGACCTCGTAGAAAACCGCTCCGCGCCACCATTCGGGCGGCTCCGGCGGCTGACCGAGGTGGGTCATGGCGTAGACCAGTTCGGCGTCGCGCTCGGTCGCTGACATGACAACTCCTTTTGATCTCCAGCGGGGGCGAGGATAAAATCGGTCCTGCTTTGTTACTGCTTCTATGGATAAACTGTTGAAGAGGGACGATGTTCCAGAGGTCCGAGGCAGGAGGGAAAAGCCGGCCCCGGTGTCGGTTCGTTTTGGTTTAAGACTGAGCGATACCTACCTGATGGCGCTGAACGGCTGGGATGCACCAGCCGCGACTGAGATGATCGAACTGGACAGCTGGTCACCCCAGTCTGGGGATGAGCCCTCTCACTGGGTGTCTAGCTCGGTGAGGAGTGCCTCAAATCTTCGGCGGTTCAATGGACCGCGCAGTTGGCGGGTGGTGACGCTGTCGGCGCGAAACCGCCTTATTTGTTCGCTGCGCGATATATTGAACCGCTTGTAAGCGCCAACAAGCTTCTGGGCCTGGTTTGAGGCTGCGATCGCGGTTACTGCGACGCTAACGAGATCATCGAGGATGTTGGCCTCAGCGTCCGAACCGCGCGTTCGATCAGCCAAGTCGTTGAAACTTCCGATATCGAGCGCTTCCCCGCTTCCAAGCGGGCCCTTCGTCGTGCGTTCGAGAGGCCTGTTGGCTTCCTCGACGGGCATCTCTTTTCGATCAGTGACGATGAAGCTGTGGGTGGCGCTCGAATAGCAAAGCTCAACCACGATTGCGGCGATGTAGATCGGCTCGGATCCCATATTGGTGAGAATGCAGCGTGCGTTTTCGTCCGTGGCTACGCCAAGATCGAGGTGTAGAACGCTGCGACGCTGCCTGGCGAAGCTTACGAGCAAGAGCTGCAGGTAAATGACCCAGACGAGGACCATCAGCCCGTTCAAAAGGACGTTGGCGCCGTCTGCGTTCTGCTGAATCCAATTCCATACCGTCACGGCGTGAAAACCTTCGTGATTTCTCTTGCAATCTTGGTGTTGGCCTTGGCACCGTCGGTGGAAAGCCCACCATCCGCTGCCCCGCATTGCATGAACCGGCGACGGTGCGTCCTGTTCCTGAGTGACGTGCTGCCAAATTTTTGGCGCGGATATTTTTGCCAACAATTTCACTTCCGAAGACGGAGATCCGAGAAAAAAAGATCTTCAAATTTCCTTTCTCAGTTCCGCCCACTCAAGTCGCAGGAGCGTCCGGGGATTTAATACTTAGATTGGAATTTTTTGGTTTTTACCGCGGTACCTTTGTATTTATGTGGAGTGAGTCAAATTTTATCTCAACTTTTCTTTTCGCTCCGGATGGTCCAACAATTTGGTCGTCTACGCGCAGATCATGGTTATTTTTACACTCGAAAGCAGCGTAGGAGGTGAATTTGTGTATTCCGGGGGCAGGGCAGTTGAGGTCGCTGCGAAGCCACGCGATAAACGCGTTTCGTTGGGCCGCACGGATGGAATAGATATCGAATTGCGCGCGTGTTGGCGTGGCATTCGGTGAGAGGGGCAGAGAGGGGCCCGCGATGCCTGCGTTCAGAAACTCAACTGCCAGAAAGTCTCCGTCGAAAGATCCGCCTTCCGTCTCAACCTGAAGATAAAAGGGGACCATTTCCGCAATCATCTCTGCAAGGTGTTCACGACCCCTGCGCAGCTTTTCTTGTCCGAAAGCAGGTCCAGAAGATTTCTTTATCATAGACGCCAAAGCGCCGATCCCGACAGACTCGCAGAAGAGTTTCGTTTTGCCACCGCAAAAATACTGTCCAATGTTAAACGGTGATGTGACAGCATCGACATGCAGCGCGTCATCCAGATCCAAGATACCCATGGAGCGAGCCACGTTATTCGCGGTACCAGACGGAAGTATGGCAAACTCGCCTCCCCCCCAGTTCCTCAGCTGTGGAAGGAGCTTTCCCAACGTACCGTCCCCGCCAGCTATGGCAATGAGATCACTCTGCGCCGTCCTTAGGTCGACCGGCCCTTCCTCCAAGCAATGATATCTGGGCTCATAACCATGCTTACGCAACAATGTTTCCAGGAACCTTCGAGAGAGATTACCGCTTCCCGCACTGACCCTGTGGATGAGAAAAGCCGATTTCATGAGATTTGTCCTAGGTGCCCGTGGCCAGATTCGTATTGAAGCTCTTCATCTCAATGAGTCTCGGGCCGCGGCGTCGCTGTGGATGAGGGCGGCTGTCGCGTCTTTTTTTCCCATAACGAGCTGGGAAGACCACAATCTGAGGTCGCCCGACATCGATGCGAGCTCGAACTTCTCGAAGGCGTTCCACCCGTTCCCACGCTGCTGTAGAAGTTCGAGGCCGCAGGCTTTTACCAGGACGACGCCCGCAGCGACGTCCCAGAGATTGGGCGAAAGGAAATGAGCGCCGGCAAGCAGGCCGGCCGCCACGAATGCGCACTCAAGGGCCGCGGACCCAGTTTTTCGGGAATGGAACCGAGGACTATCTAGGTCTGCGACACCTGGCAGACCGAGGAGGCCGGCTCGGAGGTTCGCATTTCGTTGCCGAACCATGGGATTTCCGTCGAAATTCAGCGTCCCCCCAGTGTGGGCTGAATAGACACCTGGCCGCAGTAGATGGCTGGTGGAACACCACACAGCACCGACCTCTGGCGTGCCATCGATCAGCAAGCCGATCGAGCTTGCGAAGAGTGGCAGGCCGTTGACGAAATTCGCGGTACCGTCCACCGGGTCGACCGCCCAGACGTGGGAGTGGTGACGGCCTGGTCGCTCATCAATCTCCTCTCCAATGATGTCGTGCTCTGGGTATTGCTCGCCTATGCGGGCGCGCAGAAGTATCTCGACAGAATTGTCGACCTCCGAGACGGGATCACGTGTTGAGGCAGGGGTCCCTTTGTAGTCGACCGCAACCGTGCGGTTCATCGCAGCTTCGATTTCGGCCCCTGCAACTCGGGCAAGTTCGGTCGCTAGGATCTCGAAGTCTTTGAGTGGGACTGAATCTGGTGGCGGGCTCATGTCTGCTCTTTTCTAGGTATGTGGATGCCTTTGGTGGATGGGCCAAGCAACACTCAGGCAAGTCGTCTCGGACTGCGTCGCCGATCAGACCTGGTCTGCCGTTTATCCTGCGAAGCCTACTCGGTAGATAAGAACCGGTACGATAAGCAGTGGGATCAGAGAGATGGCGATTAGTCCGCCATCTCTGGTCAGAAGACCTGCGGAAAAGAGCGCAATAGCAGCTGATGCTATTGAACCAGATGTCGGGATTATCTCCATGAAGGGCATCAACAAAGTTAGGCCAAGTGTGAGGAGCAGTGGGACCAAAAGCCAAGGCCGATGGCACAGAAAGGTCAGGCGTGGCCTGAGAAGCCGTTCGATAAGCTCGACAGGCCGACGAATCCAACCAATTCCCTTACATATCTTTTCCGAAGACAAGTTTCGTCCGGTAATGAACTGCGGTAACCAGACGTGCTCGCGACCGAAAATCATCTGTATCGAAAGTATGAACACGATGCCGGCGACCACAGCCGTGACCCCCGGGATCGCACTCGCCGGTGAGGTTGAAATCAGCGAGAATGCGAGCATGAGGGCCGCGAAGGACTTTTCTCCGAGTGTCTCTACAATATTTTCAACTTTAATGCTCTCACCTTGAACGGAGCTTTCCAGCTTGTCCAAGAGCTCACTCAGCTTTTGTGTCTTCTGATCGGGCATGTTTTTGCTCCGGTTTCTCTTGGCTGTAGTGTCAGAGAGATGCTGCCAGCCAAGAAAGTGCACTGGGCCGGTCCTTGAATTGATACTTGGCACAAGTACGGTCACCGCCAATCCGTGCGCCGAAGCCGCCAATCGATTGCGCCATTTCGAAACCGTCTTCGTCAGTGGTGTCATCGCCAATCATTACCGGTACACGTCCGGAAAAGGGAGCTCGCTTCATGAGGTGCATTATGGAAGTGCCCTTGTTGATGCCCTGCGGCGTGATCTCGCTCACCATGTGCCCATTCATGCTTTTCAGCCCGAGCATAGATGCAATTGACGATACGGAATGTCGAACGCGCGAGCCGACCTCTGGTCGGTCACGGTAGTGCACCGCGACCGCGCCAGGCTTTCGCTCCATAAGAAGGTTAAACTCGGCGGCCAAAGGACTCAGTGCATTGGCTGCTTCCACCAAAGGACCTGTGTATTCACTGCTCTGCAAGACTTTCCCTTCCGCGGCACGAAATTCGAGGCCGTGAGATCCAACCAAGGTGAGATGCAAATGTGCAAGGTTGGCTTCTAAGTCGGAAAGGCTTCTGCCGGAGATGACCGCCGTTGCGCCATCCGTTGCCCGGGAGAGACGAGTGAGCAGCTCGCGTGTTCCAGTGGTAAGGCATACGAGTTCCGGTCGATCCGCTAAGGCTACGAGCGTGCCATCAAAGTCGAGGAAAATTGCATGAGAGTTCCAATCCAATCTTTCGGGCGGCTGTGGAGGTCCGCTTCGCATAAAAACTTCCTCTGACTGCTGGACAAGCAATTGGGGGCGGGAGCCCCGGTTCCTTGCCACAGAAACAGGTGGGACTTCAAAATGTTCCTGAGGAGATGAGACGCAAGGCAAAATTGACGAGAAGCAAGGTAAAATTTGGTGCCAGAAAGTTTTCGAAGCGGAATTTGCGAGGCGGTCGCGTCTTCCTAAAAACTGATAACCATTGGCGGTGAGCGCGACGCGATCAAGTGCCTGTAAGTCCCCTCGAGAAGCCGCTGACTGTTGCTCCTGATGCCGGGGATGCGCCGCGCTCTCTAATGTAACCAGAATCCGAGTAAATGTTCCTGCTCGTGGGTTGGATATAGTGAGCGCGGTGCTAAAGGCTCTCCCGGGTTGATAGATTTCCGGCTTCATGAACCTTTTCGGATGGAGCCGGACGTTGCGCATGTCCGGATATCCGAGGACGTCGAATAGGCACCGCGCTCACAAAGGAAACAGCCACGATCGATCTATGTTCCAGAAAATCGAATTTTTGGTTTGCAGGTATAGACCCTGATGGGTGGCCGGCACTCATGTGCCGTGCGTCAAGCTTCGGATAGGTGTGGCTTCTTAGGAGGAATTCTGGAGCGCACGGCGACCGCGGCGTTAAATATTCTGCCCGCTCTGCACCAAGTCTCTCACAGTGAGGTATGCGCTGCGTCGATGCCGGCGGCAGAAGCAAGAAACGCCGCGGTGCGATCGATCGGCCCTTACTCATCTGTCGGAGTGCATGTCTCTCATGGATGGTGAACGTGGCTCATTCCGCCAAAGGGTGCAGAGAGAACCTCTTCCCATGGACGGTGAGAAAGAGGCCTGTCCTTGGCTGAAGACCACGCTCGTTTCGAAAACCGGGGCAAGAGGGAAATGTTCCAGAAAATCTCTGGACGATAGTAGCCACTCGCAAAAGCAAGGCAGCCCAGACAGAACATCACTAGCTGACCTTGCCTAATGCTAGAACAGAGTATGCCGAATGAGGCGGCCGAACTACGCAGCTCAGCCGCGATCATGGCTCTCAAGCTCTAGGGAAGCGCATAGGCGATCAGGTAGTCCCCGATCGGGGTTTCCATGAAGTGATGCCCCGTCGCTGCGATCATCACGTATTGCCTGCCCTCTACCTCATAGCTGATCGGGTTCGCCTGTCCGCCCGCGGGCAGTTCGGTGCTCCAGACGGTCCTGCCGGTCTCGATGTCGATCGCGCGGAAGAGATTGTCGGTCGCCGCGGCGATGAAGACCAGGCCTCCGGCAGTGATCACCGCGCCGCCGTTGTTTGGCGTGCCGATCTTGATTGGCAGCATCGACGGCACTCCGAACGGCCCGTTTTCGCGCGCGGTGCCAAGTGGCGTGTCCCAAAGCGTTTCGCCGGTGGACATGTCGATTGCCCGAATCCCGCCGTAGGGCGGCTCGACGCAGGGCATGTCCGTGAGCGCACTCCGCCAGCCCGCGTTCACATCGATGGCGTAAGGGGAGCCGGTCTGAGGATCGCCCGCGCCCTCGGCGTTTTCGCCCGCGGTGTCCCCGGTGCTCTGTTCGTGGATCGGCTGGAGATTTCGCGCATCCGCCTCTTCGCGGGTCAGGAGACGATTGTAGTTCGGAATATTGTTGTAATTGGCCACGATAATCCCGCGCTCGGGGTCCACGGCCACGGAGCCCCAATCTGATCCGCCGTTGTAGCCCGGATACTGGATCCACGGGCGCTCGCTCGAGGGCGGCGTGTAGAAGCCCTCATAGTTGGCGCGGCGGAACTGGATGCGGCACCAGAGATGATCTAGCGGCGTGAAACCCCAGGCATCCTTCTCCTTCAGCCGAGGCCGTCGCAGAGTGTGCCACTCCGAGACGGGCTGAGTGTCCGAGATGAACTCCGGCTCGATCTCGCCTTTCGGAAGCCCGGTCAGCTCTCCCACCGGGGTGAGCGGCTCGCCGGTTTCTCGGTTGAGGATGTAGATATCGCCCTGCTTGGAGGGCAGGATGATTGCGGGTGTACCTTCGTAGTCGATCAGCGTCGGTTGGCTGCCGAGATCATAGTCCCAGACGTCATGCCGGACGGTCTGGAAGACCCATGCGACCGCCCCGGTAGTGACGTCAAGCGCGACGAGAGAGGTCGCGAATTCATTTTCCGCCTCAGAGCGGTTGGAGCCATAGTAGTCGACCGAGGAATTGCCCATCGGCAGGTAGACATAGCCTAGCGCCTCATCGGCGACGGCCGTGGTCCACATGTTGGGTGTGCCGCGCGTGTAGACCGCGCCCTCGGGCGGCCCCTGCCGGTTGGCCTCGGCCGCGGCGAGGTCCCAGGCCCAAGCCAGGTCCCCTGTGCGGACGTTGTAACCTCGGATCACACCGGAAGGGGCATCCTCAGCCTGGCCGTCCTTGACCTGAGCGCCGGTCACCAGAATGTCGCGCACAATTACGGGTGGCGCGGTGACCGCATACCAGCCGGGGACTCGCTCGCCGATGTCCTCCCAGAGGTCAACCGTGCCGTTCTCGCCGAATGTCTCGCAGGGAACGCCAGTTTCGAGATCGACGGAGACCAGCTTCGCATCGAGTGTTCCTTCAATCACCCGTGACGCACAGGTGTTATCCGCCGCGGCCTCGGGGTCCCGATAGACGGTGACTCCACGGCACGTCGCGCCGTAGGGTATCGCGTCGTTCGGGACGCCGGGATCGAAGCGCCAATTCTCGTCGCCGGTGCGCGCGTCGATCGAGATCAGGACATTCATCGCCGAGCACATCAGGAGGTCGTCGCCGACTTTCAGCGGTGTCGTTTCGGGAGAGTATTTGCCCTTCGCCGTGCCTTCCGGCATGTCGCCAGTCCGGTAACTGAAGACTTGCTCGAGCTGATCGACGTTGCTTCTGTCGATCTGATCGAGCGGAGAGTATCGTGTCGCATGCGCGCCGCCTCCGTAATAGGGCCAGTCGGCGCCTGCTTGGGTTGCCACCCGAGAGGGTTCCGAAGCGGCGGCTTGATCGGAGCTTTCATCGGCTGCTTGCGGCGCCAGGGAATTGTCTGTTGGTCCGCCGGAGTCCAGTGCCGGCGTCCGTTCGACCCGAGGCGTGCTGGGCGTTTGTGCCGTCTGATCCTCGGTTGGTTCGCCGGAATTTTGCTCTTGTTGCGAAAGGCTTGCACCGGGAGACATTCCGAGGGCGACCATGCAAATGGTCAAAGCAATTCTGAAAGTCATCTGATATCCTGTTGGCTGGCGCGCTGTGGCGAAGCATTTCAGAATTCGGTCGATGCGCGCTCCAAGCTTCGCCCTCTCACGGGGACCGGCCGTGATGCCGGTCCCCGCCCCTTCATCGTCTGCGGTCGAACGGTCGGCAGTTCCCGCTACCTCCACTTCCAGGAGAGACCGTTCGCCACACTCGTCACCCGACCGCCGCCTACGGCGGGTGGCGAGGCTCTCAGACCGGCGCGGCGTCGCCGCCCGCCCGCCTGATGCGCAGGTTGTTCTGGACGTGCTCGACGCCCATCACTTCCTCTGCGCAATCCTCGGCCCGACGTTTTTCCTGTCGCGAAGACACTTCGCCATTCAGCGTCACCTCGTTGTCGCTGACTTCTACAGTGATGTCCGAGGCGTCGACGCGTGAATCATGAGTGAGGTGATCGTTCACATCTTCAAGGATGCGCTCGTTCGACCGCCGGTAGCCCTTTGGGCCTCGCCCGCGGTGATCCTGTTCGCGGCGCCTTTCGGCCTCATCATCACCGAACCACGAGGCCACCTCATCGCCAGCGCGGTCCCAGAAATCACGGGGATTGTCACGATAGCGATCGCGCCAATCGTCCGGCCTTCCGTAGGGGCCAGTGCCGAAGGCGCCGGGGTAAGGTGCGTAGGGCACGCCGCCCCAAGCCGTCGGGTCCGATGCCGCGTAGGGATCGTAGTCCTGACCATACTCTCTGCCCCAGCCGCTTCTGCGGGGATCGCGATCGTCATGCGCGCGAGTTGGTGCAGCACGGCGGCCGGTGCCCATGCGAATGTTTTCATCATATTGGCGTACCATTGAAAGTCCTTTCACGCTGGCCTGCGTTCCGTGGGTGGAAGCGTCGCAGCTTCTTTCGGTTCAAACCGCTTCGTTGAGTCGGTTCTCGGCGATGTGGGTGAGTTTCTCGTCCGCTTCGCGCTCTTCGGCGAGGGTCTGCTTGAGCAGATCGGCGCAGTCTTCCCGGCCAATCTCCTTAGACCAGGCAATCAGAGTGCCATACCGCGTGATCTCGTAGTGCTCGACCGCTTGGGCCGCCGCCGCCAAGGCAGCATCTAGAACCTGACTGTCTGAGACATCCGAAGAGATCTCCTCGGCCTCCTCAATGATTCCGTCGATCGCTGGGCAGGTCACGCCCTTGGCCTCGGCACCGATCATCTCGAACACCTGTTCGAGCCGCTGGACGTGATCGTGGGTTTCTTCCAAATGCGCGGCGAAGGCTTCGCGAAGCTTCCCCTCGGACGCCTTGTCAATCATCTTCGGCAGCGCCTTCTCGATCTGCTTTTCCGCATAGTAGATGTCCCTGAGCGTATGCAGATAGAGGTCTTCCATCGAGTCGATGTCCTTCGAGAAAATCGCCATTCGTGGTCTCCTTTTGACTCCCGTGCAGCGCCCTCCTCTGGTGCTGCTTCGTGGGCCAACAAACAGTCACTTGTGGCTTTTGTTCCCGCCCGCCGGACGAGTTTCGGGCAATCTCTGAAATGCGCGGCGCGCGGTCGCCGCGAACAATTTTCCGATCTGTCTGTTTGAGTTCGCGAGAGGGTTGTGGCCCTCAGCAGCGAGAGGAGAAAACCATGCCGGCAAAATCGAAGGCACAGCAGAAGGCCGCGGGTGCTGCGCTGTCAGCAAAGCGCGGAGATACGCCGAAAGACGATCTCAAGGGCCCTGCGCGTGAGATGTTCGAGTCCATGTCTGAGGACGAGCTCGAGGCGATGGCGTCCACCGAACGCACCTCAAAACCGGACCACGCCGATGATGGCTGACGGTGAACGTGGGGTGCGGAGTGAGGCAGGGATGGATGACCGGCGCCCGCCTAAGGGCCTCATGACTGTGATCGGGGGCACCGGTTATCTCGGGCGGCGCATCGCGCGGCACCTCCTAAACGACGGGTGCCAGGTCCGCGTGGTGGCCCGCAACGCCGGCGGAGCGGGCCTGCCTGCGGCGGAGAGGCTGGAAACCGTGCAGGCCGACATCACCGACAACGACGCGCTTGCAGGAGCGGTGGCCGGATCGCAGGCCGTGGTGAACGCGGTCAGCCTCTACGTCGAGAAGCCAGACCTCACCTTCGAGGACGTGCATGTCGAAGGCGCGGCCCGTCTCGCGCGGCTCTGCGCGACCGACGGCGTCGAGCGTCTTGTGCAGGTATCGGGAATCGGCTCGGACCCGACCGATCCCGATACCTACATCAGTGCGCGCGGGCGAGGCGAACACGTTGTGCGTGAGATGTTTCCCGGCGCGGTGCTGGCAAGGCCCGCGGTGATGTTCGGAGCCGGTCGCGGGATTGATGCTGAGATACTCAAGCCCTTGAAGACGCTTCCGGCTTATCCACTATTTGGAGATGGAGATGACCGGCTGCAGCCGGGACATGTGGGGGACGTGGCCAGGGCGATCGCCAATGCGATGCAGCAGGACGACCCTTGGGCGAGCTACGATCTCGCTGGGCCGATCGTCTACCGATATCGCGACCTCGTCCGCGCCGTGGCAGCCAGCGCCGACATCCGTGCGCACCTGGTCTCGGTGCCCTATGGGCTGTGGTCGCTCGCCGCCGCGCTGGCCGAACGGCTGCCAAGCCCGCCGCTGACTCGGCACCAGCTTGCCCTCGTGCGGAAGGGAAATGTCGCCGTGAATGACGGAATGGCGGCGCTGTCGGTCTCTCCGCGCAGGCTTGAGGACAGCCTGCGCGAAAAACGTGCCGCCGGATAACCTACATCGGGCCGGCAAGCCACGCGCCCGTGCGAGCGCAGAAAGGACAAGACATGACCGAAACGGTATCGGACTTCCTGCTAGCCCGCCTGCAGGACTGGGGCGTCAGACGCGTCTTCGGCTATCCTGGCGATGGCATCGGCGGGCTCATCGCGGCGATTGGTCGACGTGAGTCGGGCCCGGAATTTGTCCAGGTTCGTCACGAGGAGGAGGCGGCCTTCATGGCCTGCGCCCATGCCAAATGGACCGGCGAGGTCGGGGTCTGCCTGGCGACTTCGGGACCTGGAGCAATCCACCTTCTGAACGGGCTTTACGACGCGAAGCTCGACCACATGCCTGTTCTGGCAATTGTCGGCCAGCAAGCGCGGGCAGCGCTTGGCGGCAGCTACCAGCAGGAGGTCGATCTAGAAACCCTGTACAAGGACGTGGCCTCGGCGTTTCGTGCAACTTGCATGGTGCCAGCGCAGGCGCGCCACCTTTTGGATCGCGCCCTGCGCATTGCCCAAACTCGCCGCACGGTGACGGCGCTGATCCTGCCCAACGACGTACAGGAAGCTGAGGCGGTCGCAGAGCCTCCACATGCGCATGGAACGGTGCATTCAGGGATTGGGGCGCCCACGCCGCGCGTGCTGCCGCGCGAGTCCGACTTGGCTCGGGCAGCCGAAATCCTCAACGAGGGCAAGCGTGTGGCGATTCTGGCAGGGGCCGGGTCGCTCGCAGCGTCCGAGCCTTTGCAAAGGGTCGCGGAAACATTGGGCGCCGGGGTTGCCAAGGCGCTGCTCGGCAAGGCGGCGTTGCCCGACGACCTGCCCTATGTCACCGGCGCAATCGGGCTGCTTGGCACCGCGGCGTCGGACTGGATGATGCGCCATTGCGACACGCTGCTAATGGTCGGATCGAGATTTCCTTACTCGGAGTTTCTGCCCGAGGAAGGGCAGGCGCGTGCGGTGCAGATTGATCTAGATCCGACCATGCTGTCGATCAGATATCCGATGGATGTCGCGCTGACCGGTGACGCGAGCGAAACGCTCGAGGCACTCTTGCCGCTTCTTCGCGAGAAGGACGAACAGGGATGGCGCGAAGATCTTGAAAAGCAGGTCGCCGAATGGCACGAGGCCGAAGAGGCGCGTTCGCTACAGCAGGCCAATCCGGTCAACCCCGAACGTGTCTTTCGTGAGGCCTCGATCCGGTTGCCCGAGGGGGCGATGATCGCGGCGGACTCCGGGACCTCAGCCAACTGGTTTGCGCGGGCGCTGCACCTTCGGCGGGGAATGCAGGCGACGCTCAGTGGCACGCTCGCGACGATGTGTCCGGCCGTCCCATATGCCGTTGCAGGGAAATTTGCCTTTCCAGACCGCGTCGCCCTGGCCTTCAGTGGAGACGGGGCGATGCAGATGCTTGGCAATGCCGCACTGATCACGGTCGCGAAGTCCTGGCGTGCCTGGAGCGATCCTCGACTGATTGTCTGCGTCCTCAACAACGGCGATCTGAGTCAGGTGACATGGGAACTGCGCGCCATGTCCGACAGCCCGCGCGTCCCCGAGACACAGGACGTGCCGCCCTTTGACTACGCGGGGTACGCCCGTTCGCTCGGGTTAGTGGGCCTGCGGGTGGAGACGCCGGAGGCACTCGGGGCTGCGTGGGACGAGGCGCTGGCCGCCGACCGTCCGACGCTGATTGATGTGGTGACAGATCCCGACGTTCCGGCCTTGCCGCCGCACGTGACCTTCGATCAAGCGCGCAGCTTTGCGCGCTCATTGCTACACGAAAAGGATCCCAAGGGCTTGATACGTAATACCTTCCGCAGGCTCTGAACGGCGAAGCGCGATCGCGGGCCAAGAGGCCTTGGAACATCGACGGCGTTCCGCTGTTCGCAGATGGCAACGGTTGGAAAGGAGATCTCTGATGCAAGCCAAGGACGCAAGGCACAGCCCGCCCACCGCCAATGCCAAGGCGCCGAACCGCGGCGGCAGAATCGCTACCACGATCCTCGCAGTGGTGCTGCTGGTGTTCGGCCTCGCGCTGCTCGGCGGCGGCATTTGGCTGATTTCTCTGGGCGGCAGCTGGTACTACGCCCCCGCAGGACTGGGGCTCTGCGCGACCGCCGTCTACCTGTTTCGCCCGTCGATCATGGCGCTCTGGGTATATCTCGTCACCTACGGGGCCACCCTGGTCTGGGCGCTCTGGGAGAAGGGATTCGATGGATGGGCGCAGGTTCCGAGATTGGTCGCGCCGACCGTGGTGCTATTGCTCGTCTTCGCCACGATCCCGGTGCTGCGTGCCGGCAGCCGCGCGAGGCAGGAGGACGCTGCGACCAGGCTTCGCCCGGCGTGATCCGCCGATCCCAAAGACACCGAGAAAGGCCTTGTCATGACCCAGTTCTCTGATGACCGCGTGCAGGAGAGGCAACCCGGCCTCGAACACGAGATGTCCCCGCGACCTGATTTTGCCCCGCGCTTCGCAGGCTCCTGCCGGCTGAAAGGGCAGGTGGCGCTGATCACTGGAGGGGACTCCGGCATCGGTCGCGCCGCGGCGGTGCTTTTTGCGCGTGAGGGGGCAGACGTTGCAATTCTCTACCGCGATGAGGATCAGGACGCGAACGAGACGCTTGAGGCCATTCGCGCCGAGGGGCGCGCGGCAATGGCGATCCGCGGCGATGTCGGCTCGAAGGCATTCTGCGTCGACGCGGTTGGGCGGGTCGTCGAGAAATTTGGGGCTCTTCACGTCCTGGTCAATAATGCCGCCGAACAGCATGCGCAGGACAACTTTGAGGATGTCACAGAGGCGCAGATCGAGGCGACCTTCCGCACGAACATCTTCGGCCAGATGTTCATGGTCCAGGCCGCGCTGCCGCATCTGACCGAGGGAGCGAAGATCATTTGCCTCACTTCCGTGACCGCCTACCGCGGTCAGGACTTGCTGATCGATTACGCCGCGACCAAGGGGGCGATCCTGACCTTCGTCCGCGGGCTGGCCCACAAGCTGGCCGGGAAGGGGATACGGGTCAACGGCGTAGCCCCCGGCCCGATCTGGACGCCGCTCATCCCGGCCTCCTTCCCGCCCGACAAGGTCGAGTCGTTCGGCAAGAGCAGCACTCTGGGCCGTCCGGGCCAGCCCAACGAGGTGGCGCCTTCGATCCTCTTCCTCGCCTGCGCGGATTCCTCTTTCATGACAGGACATGTGCTGCATCCGGACGGGGGTGAGCCGGTCGCGGATTGAGACGCGTCGCTGATACTTGCCTCAGGCCTAGACCAAGCCGATCACGGTCGCGATCGCCGTGGCGATGATAGAAAGTCCCGCGAGCGCAAGAGCGCCGTCCCTGACCAGCAACGTCAGGGAGAATAGGCCTACCGCGCACCCCAAGATGGAAGAGGCAAAAGGAACGAGTTCAAAGACCGGCATCGCGAGGCCGGAGGTCAGACAGACCAGCTCCACAAGACGATCCGCAGGGGGCGCGATCAGGAATGTCAGACGCGGACGCGTGACCTTGTCGAGCTAAGCAGCAGGCCCGCGAAGACAACCGACGGTTTGCTTCAGTCGCTTGCCGGGGAGCCTTTGCTGCAGCAGTGCCTTGGGCAGCCAAAGGTGCCGCCGCCCGAGCAGCACCTGAGACGCGACAAGGGCGATGAGGCAGCCGCAGAGGCTTGAGAACAGCCGGACCCCCGAAAGCGGTGTCACGACAGCAAATGCTGGGACCATCAGCATCGGCGCAAAGCTGGCGCGGCCGACCTGTTCCAGCAAAGTCCGCACAGTGACCTCGCTATCCGTCTCGCCGGCGTGGGCCATTCGGTCGACGATCTCCCGCATAGAGCGGGGCGCCTCTATCGCGGGATCAGCCGCCAAGGTCTCTGTTTGCGTGTTCCGGCATGTCAGCGTTCTGGACGGGCCATCCGCCGGTGCATTCGTGCCAGGAGCGTTTCCGGCAACAGGCCCGCGAAGACCGTCTGGACCTTGTTCATGAAGCCCGGCACGACGCCGCTTTCGCCCTGAAGCATCGCGGCATAGCCAGCGCGTGCAACCCTGGCCGGGTCATCCTTGTCATCGCGGGCACCGATCGGCGTGTCCGTCATCTCGGCGCGGTCGAAGAACTCGGTGTCGGTCGGCCCTGGCATGAGACAGGTGACGGTCACGCCGCTATCCAGAAGTTCGTCTCGCAAGGCATAGGAAAAACTGTCAAGAAAGGCCTTCGTGCCATTGTAGACGGCCTGAAAGCTGCCGGGCATGTAACCGGCGATGGATCCCGTGATGAGGATGCGGCCTTCGTCCGCGCGACGCATTTGGCGGCCGACCTCGTGCACCAGCGCGAGCGTGCCGCCGACATTGGTATTGACGACGTTGAGCGCGGCGGCGATATCCTGGTCCAAGAATTTCTCGCCGAGCCCGATCCCGGCATTCGCCATGAGAAGCGCGGGAGGCCGATTGCCGGATTGCGCCAGAAGGCGCGCGACCTCGGCGCGTGTCGACAGATCTGCCTGAACCGCCTCAACCTCTGCGGCTGCGTCGGCTCGCAGCATTTCGGCGACCTCGTGGATCCGCGGATCATCAGCGCAGATCAGCAGTGCGTAGCCGTCGCTTGCCGCGCAGCGCGCGAGTTCGAGTCCGATCCCGCTCGACGCGCCGGCAATGATTGCCAGATCAGACATGGCTAATCCTCTCTCAGGGTTTGAGAACGACTTTCGTCCACTCGTTCTGGTTCGTGCTGAAATTTCTGTAGCCGGTCGGCGCCTCCTCGAGCGCGAGCCGGTGCGAGATGAGGAAGCTGGTGTCGATTTCCCCTTCCCCGATCCGCCGCAGCAGGTCGTGCGAGTAGCGTTGCACGTGGGTCTGCCCGGTTCTGATCTGCAAGCCCTTTTCCATCAGAGCGCCCAGTGGAAACTTGTCCGCAAGGCCGCCGTACACACCGGGGATCGACACGCGGCCGCCCTTTCGCACGGCGGTGAGCGCCATGCGCAGGGCATGTGCACGGTCTGCACCGACACCGATCTTTTGCTTGACTGTGTCGAGGATGTTGTCTGGCGAAAAGCCATGGCTCTCCATGCCAACCGCATCGATCACCGCGTCCGGACCAATGCCACCGGTCATGTCCATCAGCGCCTCGAGCACATGCGTACGGGCATAGTCAATGACTTTGGCTCCGAGAGTGCGGGCCATGTCGAGCCGGTTCGGATGATGATCTATCGCTATGACCTCGGCTGCGCCCATGCGTAGGGCGCTTTGCACCGCAAAGAGCCCCACTGGTCCGCACCCCCAAATCGCGACGATGTCGCCGGGTTCTAGCTCGGCGTTCTCCGCGGCCATCCAGCCAGTCGGAAGGATGTCGGAAAGAAAAAGGACCTGCTCATCTGCCAACCCATCGGGGATCACGATCGGACCAACGTCGGAAAACGGGACTCGAACATATTGCGCCTGCCCGCCGGGATAACCGCCGGTCAGGTGCGAGTAACCGAAGAGCCCGGACATGGCATGACCATAGAGCATCTCGGACGCGTCCTGCGTCTCGACGGGGTTGGAATTGTCGCAGGCAGAGAACTGACTCTTTCGGCAGAAGTAGCAGTTCCCGCAGGAGATGGTGAAGGGCACCACCACCCGCTGACCTTTCGTCAGCGGACTGTCGCGCCCGGTTTCGACGATGCGGCCCATGAACTCGTGCCCGAGGATGTCGCCCGACTTCACGCCGGGGATGACCCCGTCGTAAAGATGAAGGTCCGAGCCGCAGATCGCGGTGGCGGTCACCTCGACGATGACGTCGCGCGGGTTGAGGATTTCGGGATCGGGCACCGTGTCTACACGGACGTCGTGGGTGCCATGCCAGGTCAGGGCTCGCATTTCAGGCCTCCGTTCGGGTTCTGGTGGTGGCGATCTCCCCGGTCTCCACGAGCATCTTGAAACGTTTCAAGATATGGCGCGCACGTGTCTCCGGATCGCGGCGCGCAAGTTTGGCAAGCCAGTGTCCGGCCGTGCCGGCGCGAGGATCATGGGCGACATGGGCGCTGACCTCGGTTCCCCGCTCGCCTGGTGCGTCCCGCAGCAGGACCTTGCCTTCCATGTCGAGGTCCGAACCGGCGACGGTCCGCCATGCGAGAAGCTTGCCCGGCCGTTCCTCTATGAAGCGCGTCCGGAAACTTGCCGAGCGGCCCGCGACCGTGTCGAGTGTCCAATGCCATAGCCCGCCGTCGCTTGCGCTGACCCTTCCGGCACCGGCCATGAGCCGCGTGAGGATGTCCGGATCACGCAGCATTTCATAGAGCCTGTCGCGCGGCGCGTTGATGCTCACCGTGCGTCCGGTGACAAGGTAATCACCAAAGCGGTGCCGCCGTGCCGTGCGGCCCGGGGCGCTGTCGGGCGGATGGCCCGGCGTGGGCTGTTTCATCGCGCGCCACGACGTGAAGGCGACGGCGGCAACGCCAAGCAGGGGCAGAACGAGCCGCGAAGGGGACTGTCTCATGGCAAGCCTCGCTTCTTGGGAGGTGAGGGTTGCAGCCGGAAACAGCCGCTCCGGAGATTTGTTCCGGGCAATATCTAAAGGGCGGCGGAGGAAGCTGCCCGGTCTGTTCAGCCGCGCAGCCGCAGGCGGGAACAACGGGGCCTACAGGTTGTTTCGCTCGGGAGATTGGTTCGGGTGCGAAACGTTTGGCAAACGAGCCTTCTCCAGCCGAATTCAACTTCTTCTTGGCCTAGGCGAAGAAGACACGAAACACGAGGAGGTAGTATTACCATGGCGCGTTCACCCGACGCTGAAATCGTCGTTCTGTCGCGACGGGGAAGTCGTCAATTGTTCCCTCGGTCCCAGCTCCCGCGAAGGCGCGACCTTCGGGTCTGCGCGGACCGTACCCAGGCGAGGACACCAATGGTTGTTCGTCAGGCGGGCGTACCCCTGCGGGCCGCGGTCTGGCGCGCGCCGGAACACACCCATCCGGGAGCCTCCACATGACCCCCTTCCGCGATCGAGCCGAGGCCGGGCGTCGCCTCGCCGAACGTCTGGGTCGGTATCGGGAAAGCGGCGCGGTCGTGCTCGCGCTTCCGCAGGGCGGCGTCCCGGTCGGCTTCGTGGTCGCGCAGGCGCTGAACCTCAGCCTGGATATCATCCTTGTGCGGAAGATTGCTACGCCTGGAAATCCCGAAGTCGGCATTGGTGCCATTGTCGATGGGCCGGATCCCCACGTTTTCCTCGACGGCGCGGCGATCCTGCGCTCAGAGATCACGATGGAGCACGTCGATAGCCAGCGCGCAAAGGAACTCGCGCTACTTGCGGGGCGGCGCAGTCTCTATCGCGGCTCGCTCCCTGAGCAGGCGCTTGAGGGGCGCACCATCATTCTCGTCGACGATGGCGTTGAGACGGGCAATACCGCTCGGGCCGTGCTGAACGTGTTGCGCCAAAGGAAGGTGGGGCGCCGCGTTCTAGCCGTTCCCGTCGCTCCGGCACGCGCACTCGAAAGGTTGCGCAGCAGCGCAGAGGAGGTTGTCTGTCTCGCAACGCCAGAGCCGTTCCGGGCGGTGGAAGATCACTACCAAAACTTCGCGCAGACACGGGAAGAGGAGGTCATCGACCTTTTGTCACGGGCCGGGATGGCGTCCTGAGATGCGAACAAGAAGGCCATCGCGTGGCAGTGGCGGAAATTCGTTGGGGCGCATGCCCATGTCCTGCTCTGGTACCGCGAGATCCACTTCTAGCATGAGTTCGATCGCCTCGGTGAGCAGGGCACGGGTGAGTGCCTCGCCGGGGCAGCGGTGTCCGGCTTGCATGCAGCCACCGCCTTGCGGGATCATCGCGGCCGGCTCGTCGGGCGCAAGATGACGCGTCGGATCGAACTGCGTAGCACGCCCCCATGAAGCTTCTTCCCGGCAGGTGCCGTAGAGGTCGAGCAGCACCCAATCCCCCTTGCCGAAGTGATGCCCGTGCCAAGTAAACTCTTGGAGCACTTTTCCGCCGATCGCGGGAAAGAACGGGTAGAGCCGTCTTACCTCGTCGCCGAACGCCCGGCACATATCCTCGGTTGGCGCAGCGCGGAGTTGCAGCACCGCTTCTTTGTGCATCGCCATCGCGTGAACGGCAAAGCCGACATAGCGCCCCACCGCAACGATCGCCCGAAGGATGTTCAGCAGTTCTACGCCCGCGTCGCGATCATTTAGGCCTGTTCCGCTCGCGTCACGATGCGCGAGGAGATGGTCCACCAACCAGCCGTTCGCACCGGGTTCGGCGCGCGCCGCAGAGATTAGTTCGCGCGCCCATCGTTCCGAGCGAGCGCGCAGCCATGCAGCGCGCACACGTTTCGGACCGAAGCTGCCGGCGGAGGTGAACATCGCCTGGAATTCCTCGGTACGCTTTTCCACATCTTCGCCCGAGAAAGGCATCCCGCTCCAATGGAACGCTGTCCGGCAGAGCACCGGGCCGATAAATCGGTCGAAGCGGACGACACGCTCGCTGCTGGCGGTGCTCGCCAACCTGAATTCCCGCGCGTAGAACTGTCGCGCGCAGCGCAGTCGGTCGGGGGACATGACATCAAGAAATATCTTCCTGCGCTGCCGATGTGCCTCGCCGTCGAGGGTCTGGACGCTGCCGTGATCTTGCAGAAGCGTCATGACGCTCCGCGGCATGGCGCCTTTCCGGCTCATTCTCCCGGGCTTGTAGAACATGGCGGCGGCGCTCGCCCCCCGCACGCAGGTCACCGGGCGCAGCATGAGCCGCGTCGTGAAGGCATCAGTCCCGAGTTTTTCGCAGCGATGCGAGATGAACTCATATCCTTCCCGCAGAAACGCCAGCGTGGCATCCGGTTCGGGGCTTCTGGGGAGCGGTTGTCCCGCGTCAGAAAGCTTCATTTCTCCCTCTCCTTCTGCCTCTTACCCTTTCCCTGAAGGTGCCAGCGTCCCGAACGAAGCTGGGGCCCCGCGAAGGCGCAACCTGACGCAATGGGGCCACAAGGCGTCCGTAGTCAGACCTCATTGCTTGGGAATGTGATCCAAGAGCGCGGCTCACCCGTATAAACTGAACTATCAAGTCCATCTCCTCACCCAGTCGAAGTGAAAAAATGAATACTGGAAAAGAACAGAGCCAAGATTCGAAACGTATTTCAGAAGAACTCGAAAAGACGCTCGAAGAGATCCGCAACGAGGACATTCCAGAGCGGCTCCTCGAACTTGCCCACGAGCTTCAGACGCAACTGCGGCGAAGAGGCCACTTCGAGAACTGACGAGCCAGCTCATTCGCCGCGAACCCTGATCGAGGGAGACGGTGCACCCTCTTGCATATCGGAGGTCCGGCAAAGATAGACCTCGGGCTCCGGCCGCTGCAGGATCGTGAATCCCGCGCTCCGCAGCATTGCTTCTACCGCAGCAGCATTTGGTATAAACCAGTTTGTCGGATCGCCCGCGTATCGGTGTTCGACAAAGTGCAGGCGAGGCCAGTCGGGCCGTTGGAAAGGCGATGAATCTTCGAAGGGATAATCGGCAGATACCGGAAGGGGGTGCGCGTCGCCTCGCTGCATCGACTGGAATAGCAGGTGCTCTCGGGTCACGTAGGTCCGAAGCAGGTCGAGCGCCAGCAACGGGTGGCGCAGGTGATAGAACACGCCCATGAAAAGAACGAGGTCGAAACGTTCTTGCAGGTCCGCCACCTCGTAGACCGACATCTGCCGCAAGTCGATCTTTGCGCCAGTCACCTCCGCCGCAAGCCTCGCCTGCGCCAGATAACGTGGATCATTGTCGATGCCGAGCACCCTATCCGCACCCCGGCGCCACATCTCGATCGCGTAGAACCCGGCATTGCAGCCGATGTCGAGAACGCTGCGCCCGGACAGGTCGTCGGGCAGGACGGACTTGAACCCCTCGAACTTGAAACTCGGGTAGTCACCGAGCGGGTGATTTGGCGCGGTCTCGATCCCATCGAGGTTCAGGTTGTGAAACCATGGCCCCAGCTCGGCGATGCGTGCAGCGACGTCGCTCATTCCGCTGCCCTCGCCACCTCTCCCTCGCCGCTCCTTGTGCCCGGCAAACGCTGCGCAGAAAACCAGGCGGCGGTCTCGGCAAGGCCGTCGCGGAGCGGCACGACGGGGGCCCAGCCAAGGAGATCTCGTGCGCGATCGATCGACGGTCGCCGCCTTTTGGGATCGTCCTCGGGTAAAGGTCTGAGCACAACTTCCGAGCGCGAGCCGGTCACTTTGCGCACGATGTCGGCAAGTTCGAGGATGGTGATCTCGCTTGGGTTACCCAGGTTGACTGGTCCCGGCAGCGCTCCCTCATGAGCCATGAGCGCGACCAGGCCCCGGACGAGATCCGACACGTAGCAGAATGATCGGGTTTGTGTGCCGTCGCCGTAGATGGTGAGCGGCGCGTTTCCCAACGCCTGTGAAATCAGGTTGGATACGATGCGCCCGTCGTCGGCGCACATCCGGGGGCCATAGGTATTGAAGATCCGCGCCACGCGCACCTGCGCACTTCCGGCACGCATGTAGTCGGCGCAGAGGGTTTCAGCCACGCGTTTACCCTCGTCGTAGCAGGCGCGGGGCCCCATGGGATTGACGTGGCCAAGGTAGTTCTCGTCCTGTGGATGCTGCTCGGGGTCGCCGTACACCTCGCTGGTGGAAGCCTGCAGGAAGCGGGCTTGATGCTTGCGCGCGACCTCGAGCAGATGGTGGGTGCCGAGGACGTTGATCATGACCGTGCGAACCGGGTCCTGCTGGTAGCGGCGCGGCGACGCGGGTGAGGCCAGATTGAAAACCCAGTCTAGACGGGGCAGAGCGAGCGGCGGCAGGTCGGTGACGCTTGCCTCGATGAGCGCAAAGCGCGGGCTGTTCGCCAGAGGCCTGATGTTCTCGCGGCGGCCAGTGCTGAAGTCATCAAGGCAGATCACCTCCATCCCTCGATCGAGCAGGGCGTCGCAGAGGTGAGAGCCGACAAAGCCGCCGCCACCGGCGACGAGCGCGACGGGCTTTTGTGCCGTGAGCGTCATGCGGAAACCTTCCTTTTGGCAGAGAGGGAACGGATCACTGAGGCGAGTTCGCGGGCTCGCACGTCTCCGGTGTGCCGGCCGCGCACCGATTGATAGGCGCCGCGCGCAAGGACACGTCGCTGGGCCTCTGGTAGTGAGAGCGCGGCAACCACATCTTCTGGGCTGTCGACGATCTTCACCGCCTCGTCCTCGGGCAGCACCTCTCCAAGTCCCGGCCACCTGTCCGAGAGGATGGCGGTGCCGCAGGCCCCGGCTTCGAACAACCGGACCGAGGGCGAATGGCCAAGCTCGCGCATTGCCCTGCGCGTCAAATTGAGCGTGAAACGTTGGCGGTTGTAAAATTCTGCGTGCTGCGCCGGCGGGATGTGCTCGATATACTCCACGTTGGCGGGCCAGTTTGTGTCGTCGGGGTACTGAGCGCCGGCGACGACGAAGCGGAAGTCCGGAAGTCGCCGGGCCGGTTCCAGCAGCAGCGCCTCGAGGGCCGGTTGCCTGTCAGGACTGAAGGTGCCGAGATAGCCAAGGTCCCATTTTGCGGGCAGATCCAGAAAACGGTAGAGATCGGCGTCGACCGAGCAATAGAGCTCTTCACTTCGCGTCGCGCCACGTGACTGCAGGCGCTCCAAGGCTGCACCGCCGGCGAAGGACAGATAGAGGTCGAGTTCCGGCAGCTGGCGTTCCTCGAGGTAAGTGCAGGTTCCCTCACTGAGCGCTGCCAGCGTGACGGGGGTATCGATGTCGTAGAACAGCAGTCGGCGCGGTGCCCAGGACAACAGCAAGTCGAGAAGCGCGGCGCCTTGCGGCACATAGGAGCCCACGATCACCGCGTGCGCGGCCTCGATCCGTTCGCGCCAGGCTGCAATATCCGAGAGGCTTTCGTAGAGCGCGAGCTCGCAATAGGGTGGCTCTTCCAAGTCGCGGCGGCCCGCGTACCAGGGCTGGTCACATTCGAGGAAAAGCGCGCGATGATTTTCATGCGCAAGCCCCTTGAGCAGCGCCCGGTAGGTCGTTGCGTGGCCATTTCCCCAGGAGGACGACAGCGACAGGCCGAAGAACACGAGATCGAGCGATGAGCTCATAGGGGTGCCTCCCTCTTGGTTTTGTTCGCAAGGCCGCGCATGAGCACCGCGCTGATCTGGTCGGCGCGGTGGGTGTAGGTGTGCGCCTCGAGAAGTCTGGCGCGGGCGCGTGTGCCGATTGCCGCGGCTTGCTCCGGCCGCAGGGCTTCGAGGATTTCGAGGACATCGCTTCCGTCTCGCGCGACCAGCACCTCCCGTCCGGGTTCTAGGAACTGCTCGATCCCGTCCCAAGCATCGGTGACCAGGCACGCGCCGGCCCCGGCGGCCTCGAAAACGCGGGTAGCCGGTGAAAAGCCGGCTGCGGCCATACTGTCCCGGGCGATGTTGAGCACCGCGAGCGGCGTTGCATTGAAGGCGTTGTGCAAAGCGGTGCCGACGTGCCCCAAGGCGGCGACGTTTGGCGGCAGCGACCGGCCCTCCCAGCCAGCCCCGCCGAGCAGGAAGCGCCGGTCGGGTAGCCTCGAAGCTGGGTCAAGGAAAAAGTGATCCACGCGGGTCTCCCTGTCCGGAAGGCGGTTGCCCAGGAAGGCGAGGTCTGCTGCGAAGCGGGGATCACCGGGGACAGGGTGATGTGTTTCGGGATCGAGCGCGTTGTAGATCGGCATGCAGGCCGATGCGTTCAGGGCAAGGTAGGCATCGACCACCGGCGTGCCGCCGCCATAGGTGAGCACCTGGTCGAACGCCGGAAGGTCCCGCCGCAAGGGATGCAGAGGCTGTGCCTGAAGGGTCGCGAGTGTGGCCGGCGCATCGACATCCCACCAGACGCGCAGCGCATCCGGGCGCGCTGCGCGCAACACCTCTTGTCGCAGCGCGCTATCCTCGTAGCCAATTCCGGACGCCACGACGACCACCTGCGCGCGCGCCGCCTCGGCCGCGGCATTGCGCAATCCCTCGGCGCTGCCTTCCCAGATGTTGACCCTGCACCAGTCGGGCGGATCGATATCCCTATGCCGGCCGCGCTCCCAGACGTCGGGTTCGTGGAAAGTGACCTCCCATCCGCGTGCCGCGAGCGCCTTAATGATGCCGCGATAGTAGGTCGCGGCCCCGTTCCAGTAGCTTGAAAGCAGGCTCGATCCGTAGAAGGCCAATTGGCTCATGACACAACCTCCTTTTGCGGCAGCGCCAGTCCGTTGACGATCTTCAGAAGCTCGCGCGCGCGGTGGCGGCAGGTGTGGCGCGCGGCGATGGTCGCGAGCCCGTTACGCGACAATTCGGCGGCGAGCGCCGGATCGTGCAGAACATCGCGCAATGCGCCGTTCATCTCCTCACCATTGCCAACCTGGAGGTAATCGTGCCCGGCGCGGAACAGGCCCTCGCTGTCGCTCCATGGCGCACAGACCAGAGGTATTCCACAGGCCAGGGCCTCGAAGACCCTGATCGTAGGAATGCCGGGCAGATGGCGCACGTAGGGGCGCCGCGGGATGTGCACGGTGACCTGATGTTCGCCGAAGACGCGGGGTACGCTCGCATTGGCAATCGGTCCGGCGTAGCGCAGGCCCGCAGCATTCAGCACCTCCAGTGCTTCGGGCGGGTAGCGCACTCCGTAAGCGGTTGCCGTGAGGCCGAGATCGGCGACCGGACCGAGTAGAAACTCGGCCAGTTCCGCCGTGCGCTCCCCGTCGCCCCAGTTGCCCACCCAGACCAACTCGCCGCGTGTCTCTTGGCGGCTCTGCGGTCGGAAGAGCGTGTCATCCGCGGCCTCGTGCCAGGTGAATACCTGCCGCGCCCAGCCCGCGCCGAGATAGACCTCTCTGAGCGACTCGCCGAACGCGAGAACGCCATCGTAAGCCGACAGGTCCAAGCCGCGGATTTCGGCATCGGCGCTCGCGGCGCGGTGGTGCGTGTCATGAAACAGTAGGCGGAACGTGCCTCCCGCCGCCCGCTTGCGGCCGAGCGCGCTGACGATCGCGGGCTCGGTCCATTCATGGACGATCACCACGTCGCTCCCGTCGACGGCGCGGTCCAGATCGTCGATGCCATGATAGGTTTCGCTGCGAAGGTCGGGAAAAGTCGCGTGAAAGGCCTCGACAGCTGCGGGGCCGCAATCCTCGATCAGATTGCGGCGCGACCACCCATCCGCCGGCTCCATGGCGCGGCAGTCGTGGCCGCGCTGCTGAAGCGCCCGCATGATGCCGCGCAGGAAATGCGCATTGCCATGGTTCCAGTCGGAGACGAGGGATTGGGTGAAGAATGTAAAGCGCATGTGTCTAGTCCCCCTGCGGCTGCGCGAGCAATTTTTCGTAGATCGTTTCCATGACGCTGGCCTGCATGGCAGGCGAGAACGTCAGCGCTCTGGCCTGTGCCGCGAGCCCGAGGTGAAGCCGCTTGTCGGGTTGCGCGAGAAGCGCGCGGATTTGCCGGGCCAGTTCATCTGGATCGCTTGGAGCAAAGAACCACGCTGCGCCGTCCCAGATCTCGCGGTACACCGGAATGTCTGCGAGAAGCAGCGGCCTTCCCGCGCGGGCCGCTTCGAGCGCAGCAAGACCGAAAGGCTCATAGCAGGAGGGGGAAACGAAGATACTGGCTCCCGCGACCCTCGCGAGCGTTTCCTCGTGCGAGAGTGCGTGCTCCAGGTGCGCATGCTTCGAGCGGAATGCTTCTCCGGCTCCACCTTCGCAGGGACCGATCAGCACTACGGGTGCCTCGACACGTGCAGCGACCGCGGCAAGTACGGCTCCGTTCTTGCCCTTGTCCCACCAGCGGCCCACAGCGACGATGCTGCCGTTTCCCATTGACGGCGCTTTGAGTGGCGCGGTCGAAGCGTTCGGCACGACCTGGATGGGTTGCGTGCGATAGACCGCCCTGGTCAATTCCGCATGCGCGCGGCTCGGCGCGACAACGGCGGAGGCCTTGACCAGCCCCCGACGTGTCAGCAGCGCGTGCCAGGCAAGCTGATCAGGAATTGTTCGGCGTTCGACAGTCCGGAACCACGTCGCCATGCAGGAGTGACACACGACCACGGATGGCGGGCTGTCCTGCGGTAAGGCAGCGGCGAGGCTCGGAAGGTTGAAATGCAGAATGTCGGGCTCGTGCCGCGCGATCAACCCGGCCAGCCAGGACGGAATGTTCGAAAGCGCCGTCCGGTCGGCGACCATCCAGTCGAGCGGCTCGTCGGACCAAGACAGGTCTCCCAACTCAGCTGCCTCTGCTCGCTGGTCCGCCGTCGGTGCCGGTCCCGCGCCAGCCAACGCCAGTTGATGCCCACGTCTGGCAAGCGCCGCGCCCAGCTCCATCGTGTAGCGCCAAACACCGCCGGCGGCGTCCAGCGTCATCAGGATGCGCCTGCTCATGCCTCAACCCTCTCGAGGAAGCCTGGAACACGGTTTCGTACAAGCCATCTGGCCAAGGTTTCGAGGCCTTCGCGCCAAGGCACGTGAGGCTGCCATCCCGTGGCCTTGCGCAGCGCCGAGGTGTCAGCGACGAACCATGCCTGGTCTCCGGCGCGCCATGAGTCTGTGCGCAGACGTGGCCGCCTTGTTGTCAACCTTTCGATCTCTGCGAGCACCTCACGCAGGCTGACGGCATTGCCCGGCCCCCCGCCAAGGTTGAAAGCCCGCCCCGACAGTCTGTCGATGCCCGCGAGAACCGCCCTGTATGCGGCGACGGCGTCCGATATCTCACAGATATCGCGCACCTGCTGGCCCGTGCCATAAATGGTGATCTCCTCGTCTTGCAACGACCGGATTAGGAAATGCGCAACCCAGCCTTGGTCTTCGGTGCCCAATTGCCGCGGGCCGTAGATGCAGGACATGCGCAGAACCGCGGCGGGGAGCCCGTAGCTGCGGGCGTAGTCAAGCACGTATTGGTCTGCCACGCCCTTCGAGCATCCATAGGGAGTGGCAAATTGCAGCGGACGGCTCTCGTCCAATCCGCGCGCGAGCGCAGCGGTGACCGGGCGAGGGGGTGTCCCTTGAAGGGGGACGTCGTCAAGGCAGCCGTAAACCTTGTTTGTCGAGGCGAAGACCAACGGTATCCTCCGGCCGGTCGCGCGAAGCGTCTCGAGCAGGTTGAGCGTGCCCCGCGCGTTCACCTCGAAATCCTCGGACGGCGACAAGAGGCTGGTCGTCACAGCGGTCTGCGCTGCAAGGTGCACAACCGCCGAAGCCTCGCGAACAGCGTCTGACAATGCCTGCTCGTCGCGGACGTCGGCGGCCATTGGATGCAGGCGCGCGCCGTGGCGGGTTTCGAGCCAGGCGAGATTCTGTTCGACCCCCGCGCGCGACAGATTGTCGAGGACAATGACCTCCTCTCCATCGGACAGGCAGGCATCGGCGAGGTTGGCGCCGATGAACCCGGCACCGCCGGTGATGAGCATCGGACGGACGTGCCTAGCGACAGCAGGCGCCGAGAGACATGTCACTTCGCGCAGGCGTGCGAGGCCGCCATCCGTCAGCAGTCGGGCCAGCAGCTTTGGCTGGCCCTCGGCGGTGGTGGCCCCCATGTGATAGTGGCGCGGATCGAACCACAGCCCCTCCTGCACCGCCACATCAGGCTGAAGATCCTGCCAGCCATACCAGTACAAGCGATCCGCAGGGGCCCGGGTCGCCCGCTCGAAGCGGCGCGCCTGTTCCATCTGGTCGTTGCGCCAGGTCGAGTAACCCGTTTCGGTGATCCAGATTTCCGCCGCCGCATTGTGCCGGTCCAGGACTGTGCGCATTTCACCAAGATGCATATCCCAGCCCGCCCAAGTGCTCTGCTCGCTGTCCCAGGTTCCCGGAAAGCCGTGAAAGCCAACCGCGTGCATCAGCTCCAGCAGGCCGCGCGTGCCCATCAAGTCAAGCCAGTAGGGATCGAATGGCGCGGGACCTCCGAGCACCGGCTTCCAGCCCCGGCGACGCGCCCAATGTGCGGCCATCCCGATCATCTCGCAGAAGAGATCGAACCCGGGATCCATGCGCCAGTTCCAGTCCAGCAGATTGTTGGGCTCGTTCCAAAGCTCGACATGCTCGAAATGCTGCCCGTAGCGGGTCAGTACCGTGTCCGTAAAGTCAGCGAAATCCTGAAGGCGTTTGGGAGCGCCGCTGCTCTGGCCGGTCCGCGACAGCGACGGTGGCGTGTAATGCAGGCATGGTAGAAGCTCGATCCGCTGCGCGAGGCGCGGGATCAGCCAGTCGTACCATTCCCGGCCGCCGGGAGCATGATAATCGGCCCAGGACAGGTGCGTGCGCAGCCACAATGCGCCCGCATCCTCGATCTGCGGGAGTACCTGCTCGACCCGCGCTGCGTCGCCGGGGCGGAACCATTCGACGAACCCATAGCCACTCATGATACAAGGCCTCGAGCCGCAAGCTCCTGCCGCATCATCTGGTTCCGGTCCTCGGACGCCTCCTGCCGCACCCAGTCGACGAAGTCAGGCAGAGTTTCCTCGAGGCCATGGCGCGGAACGTAGCCGAGCATTTCGCGTGCTTTCTCGATCGAGGCGAAGCAGTTGCGGATGTCGCCGGCTCGGTACCGGTGCAGGAGCTCGGGTTTCAGATCTTCGCGTCCCATGGCCCTTGCAAGAAGCGTAGCGACCTCGAGAATGCTCCTGGGCCGGCCGGAGCCGATGTTGAATGTCTCTCCACCCACGTCGCGCGCGGTGGTCGCAAGGACGAACGCGCGCGCGACGTCCCGCACGTGGACGAAATCGCGTTGCTGCCGGCCATCCTCGAAAATGGTTGGCCGCTCGCCGGCGGCGATGCGGGAGGCAAAATTCGCGAGGACCCCCGTATACGGATTGGAAAGCGCCTGACCTGCGCCGAATACGTTGAATAGGCGCAGTGCCACGGTTGAAACGCCATAGGCGGCTCCGAAAATCAGAGCCGATTGTTCCTGCGCGTATTTTGTCAGCGCATAGATCGAGGCGAGATCGACGCGCTTGCGTTCGTCAGTGGCCATGGGCTGCAAACGCGCGCCATCCTCGTCGACCGGGTCCCAGAGACCGGTGCGAAGATCAGCGATTTTACGGCGCGTGGTTTCGTGGCAGACCCCGTAGGGGCCACTGTAGTAGCCCTCGCCATAGACGCTCATGGACGACGCGACGACAAGCCGTCGCACCGGGTGCTCGGCAATTGCTTCGAGGAGCACGGCCGTCCCGAGGTCGTTTGCCCCGACATAGCGCACGATCTCGTACATCGATTGGCCAACGCCGACCTCAGCGGCCAAGTGGATGACCGTCTCGCAACCTCGGAGCGCAGCGGATAGGCGCGGTGCATCCTGAATGTCGCCGCGCACGACTTCTGCTTCGGGGGGCAGGTCGGATGGATTAGCGCCGCTTCCGTGGACTTGGGGGATCAACGCGTCGTAGATGCGCACTCGGTTTCCAGCGCGGATCAGTTCGGCGACAACCTGACGTCCGATAAAGCCGCAGCCGCCGGTCACGAGGACAAGGCTCATCGCGCTCTCCTTTGCGAATGTTGCCGGCGTTGAACAGGCGCAGGCTCAGTATGTTCCCGGGATCGCAAACGAAAACCTAGGCGGGCGACTTCTTCTTTTTCAATGGAGACATCTTCTTCAATCGTTTCAGCATCTTCCGATCCCGGGACGCCGTGGTGTGCCGCGCATACCGACCCGCATAGGAACAAACGCCACAGTCCGTGGTTCTGATGCCGGTTTGAAGCATCCCCAGAAGAGGAAATCGCGACATGGACGGAGCATCGACTTCCACGCAGCGCCTGGCGGCGCAGGTGATAGGTCCGGGGCAAGTCCGGATGGTCCACAAGCCGCTCCCATGGCCGGATGCGGGCCAGGTGCGGGTGCGGCTCGAAGGCTGCGGTATCTGTGCGTCGAACCTAGTGCCTTGGTCCGGGCCCGCGTGGCAGAGCTATCCCCTCGCGCCGGGCGAACTGGGCCACGAAGCTTGGGGTTGGATCGACGCGGTCGGGATCGGCGTGGACCCCGCGCGCGAGGGCGAGCGCGTGGCAGTTTTCGGAACCCACGGATTTGCGTCCCACGAGGTGGTGCCCGAGGACGCGGCCCTTCCGATACCGAAGGCTCTCGAGGGAAAACCGGTGCCGGCCGAGCCTCTTGCGTGCGCTCTGTCCATCTTTCGCATGGCGCGGATCGGCAGAGGGGACCGCGTGGTGATCGTTGGCGTCGGCTTTCTGGGGGCGATGCTGACCCGCATGGCGACCGACGCAGGGGCAGCGGTCATTGCCCTCTCGCGGCGCCAGGAAAGCCTCGATCTCGCGCGGGAGCAGGGCGCCGCGACAACCGCCCTCCTTGGCGACGAAGCCGAGGTGCATGCAGCGGTCGATGCGCTGACCGATGGACAAGGCTGTGACGTCGCCATCGAATGCACCGGGAGCCAGGAGCCGCTTGATCTTGCCGGGCGGCTTCTGCGCGAGAGCGGGCGTTTGGTGATCGCGGGCTATCACCAAGAGGGGCCGCGACAGGTCGACATGCAGCTCTGGAATTGGCGGGCGCTCGAGATCGTCAACGCGCATGTGCGCGACCGCAGTACGGTTCTCGAAACCATGCGTGAGGCGATGGACCTCTGGTCCGAAGGGGCTATCGATCCCTCCTCTTTGTTGACCCATGTGTATCCGCTGGAGCGCCTGTCCGATGGGCTGGACGCAACGCGAGACAAGCCTCCGCGTTTCGTGAAAGGTCTGGTCATGATGCCTTTTTCGCGAAAGCGTCTGAGGCTCGCCTTTCTGGGCCTTGGCTGGATCGGGCGGGACCGCATGGAACGGCTTTCCGCGAGCGGGCTGGCGGACGTGGTCGCGCTGGCGGATTCGGATCAGAATGCACTGGCCGCCTGCCAAGCCACCGCGCGCCATGCGACGCAGGCGCAAGCGCTGGAAGACATCTTTACTGAGCGCCCCGATGCCGTTGTCATTGCCACGCCTTCCGCAGGTCACGCCGAGCAGGCTATTCGCACTCTGGAGGCTGGAATGGCGGTCTTCTGTCAGAAACCTCTGGGCCGGACGGCGGGAGAGACCGCCGCAGTCGTGGATGCGGCGCGACGGGCTGACAAGCTGCTGGCGGTAGATCTTAGTTATCGGCACACCGAGGCAGCCCGAGCGCTGCAGCGCGAGATCTCTTCGGGGCGTCTGGGAGAGCTGAGTTTCGTGGACCTGTGCTTTCACAACAGCTATGGACCGGATAAGGAGTGGTTTTACGACCGGCATCGCGCCGGTGGTGGATGTCTGACCGACCTAGGTACACATCTGGTCGACTTGGCGCTGTGGTTGCTCGACTGGCCCGAAATGAAATGTACCTCGGCGCAGGTGCGCCACAGAGGTAGCCGTGTTCCCATCGAAGGAAGCGCGGTTGAGGATTTTGCTTTGGCGACACTGGAAACGCCATCGGGCCTGCCGATCCGCCTGTCGTGCTCGTGGAAGCTTCCGGCGGGACAGGATGCCGAGATCAGTGCCAGCTTCTACGGTGCAGGGGGCGGCGTGAGTATGCGCAATCTCGGCGGGTCGTTCTATGATTTTGAGACCCGTCGGCTTAACGGCTGCACATCCGAGATTCTGGCCTCGCCGCCGGATGACTGGAGTGGCCGCGCCGCCATGGCCTGGCTCGACCGATTGGCACATGATAGCGGCTTTGATCCCGCGTGTGGGCGGCTGATCGATGTGGCCGCAGTGCTGGACGATATCTACGCCAGCGCCGGAGTTCTGCGTGGCCCCCTCTTTCATCTTCCATAACCTGCCCGCGGGGCGCGCGTTTTCGCCGATCGATTTTTTGCGTGCCGCACCTTCATTGACCGAGAGAGTCCGGGACCTAGGGTTGAAGTATGCAGAGAGATGCGGCGTTGCGTATTTCCTATCGATTGACCTGGTTTGCTGCTCTAGGGACGCCGCGCTCGATCAACCCAATAGACTCGCAGGAGATTGCGGTACTGTCACCCCAACCTCGTGCCGGGCAGCTCTGACCGCTCTCCCAGCACTCCGGAGGGAAACAGTAGTCCGGCCCTGTGGGGTAAATCGAGGAAGTGATCATGCCCAACGTTGCCGACAGAACTCAGGACGAGGTCGATGTTGTCCAGTACATTCCGGCGCTGCGTGCCTACGCCTGGACGCTGACCCGCGCGCAACAGGACGTTGATGACCTCGTGCAGGAAACCCTTATGAAGGCGATCGCGAATATCGACCGGTTTCAAGCTGGCACCAATCTGCGCGCCTGGCTGATGACCATCATGCGCAACAGTTTTTACAACAATGTCGCCAAGCGCTCGCGTGAGCGCACGGGAGGGGAGGATTGCGCCTCCTCGATGGCCTGGGTGAACGGCACGCAAGAGTGGACGGTCCGGGGCGGCGAGATTGCCCGGGCGATCATGCGACTGCCGGCCCATTACCGCGAGACTTTGATCCTCGTGGTCATGCTGGGCGAGAGCTACGAGACGACGGCGGCGATCTGCGGCGTGAAGATGGGGACGATCAAGAGCCGGGTGAACCGGGCTCGCGCCATGGTGCTCGAGGAACTTGGCGAAAAGGACTGACGCGCATGCCAATCCTCAGCACAAGCCTCCAAACCGTTGAGGGCAAGCGCTCCTGGCCATCATCAAAGGGTGGACGAAGGATTACGCTGCAAAAATAACACGGTCAGCTGCGAGATGTTCGCACTTAAACTCAAGAGCCTACGGAGATTCCCATGAATCGCATCGTTACTATTGATAGCAACCATATTGTCGCGCTCTTCACTCCAGACCAAGCAGCTTTGCGCAAGGTGGCTGCTTCCGGAATGATGAGTGTCGTCAACTTCCGCAAGGCGGACGAGACCGGCGGTATGGCATTGCCCGAAGAACATCGCGTGGCCGAGGCGGTGGGGCTCAACTACTTGCATCACCCAGTGAGCGTTGAAGAACTGGACGAAGAGGGGGTCGACAACTTCCGGCGATCCATCGACGATCTGCCACAGCCGGTTTTTCTGCACTGCTCCTCCGGCGCCAGGGCTGGCGCAATGGCGCTCATGGCTCTTGCGGCGGAAAACGGTTGGGACGGAGTGACCGCTTTGCAGTATGGCCGGGATCGGGGTTTGGATCTTTCAAAGGAAAAGATCGCTGATTTCGTTCAGGCCTATGCAGATCGTAAGTCGGGAAGGTAGGCTATTGGAGTCCACGGGCATTTAGACGTTCGTCTTCTTGTTCTTCAATGCATCGCTGGCTCCTCTGGACGGCCAGATGAACTTCCCCGCCTCGAGCCGCTTCGTGTAGAGCGACATGCCGACACCATCGTGCCAGAGCAACTTCACCAGGTCGCCCTTGCGGCCGCGGAAGCAGAAGATCTCGCCAGCATGCGGATCGCGCCCGAGCCCCTGCTGAACCGTCAGAGCCAAGGTGTTCATGCCGCGCCGCATGTCGGTCACCCCACCTGCGATCCAGACGCGCACCCCCGCCGGGAACGCGATCATCGTCCTTCCAGCACGGGCAAGAGGCGGGCCAGGGCATCGGGATCAACGGCCGAGGACACAAGCAAACGCCGCCCGTTCCTGAGCACGATCTCCAGCTGGACATTCTTGGCGGCAGCACGTGGCGACGGATCGGATACATCGGGCGCGAGAGTAAGCGGCACAAATGCCGGACCTGTCTCGAGGTCCAACTCACCGTTCCGATACTGACGCCGCCAAGTCGTCAGAAGGGAACGCGAGATCCCATGCCGCCGCGCCGTCGCTGTGACCTGGCGGTGTCCCAGATAGCTTTCCTTCACGACTTGGAGCTTATCCACATCGTTCCAGTGTCGCCGACGCGGAACATCCCCGGCTGCCAGGATCTCGATCTCGGGTGTGAACTTTAGATCGACCATAAGGTCGGACTTAGCATCACGCCCAAATCCCCGTCAGACGGCCCTCGCCGGAGGCGTACACGGCATCCAAGCGCTATTGCGATCGTCAGGATGCCGACCAGAGCCTCGCCGTACTCCTAGACGAAACGGTCTCGAACCCAGCGATGTGCCGGAAGGTCGTTTCTCAGTCGGTCTGGCATTCATAGAAGCCGCGATAGCCGACCGTCAGACCCTGATCGAGTTCAAAGATGAGTTCGGCGTCCGAGCGCCCGTCGGCCTCATCTCCTAGCGGCCGGACGGTCATAGCGACGCCCCGCGCCGTGAACTCGAGACTGTGGTCGGTCTCAGCGTCCGTCTCGAGGGGCACGAGTACGCCGTTGAGCTTCATGGCCGCCCGTCCGCCTTTCGATGCCCACAGGATCGGATCGGTCTCGGGGCTGCGGTTGAAGACGCAGCGGGGCCCCGGCTCTAGAATTTGCTCTGCCTCAGCCTCCGGCAATGGCGACGCATCGAGGGTGGAAATCAGGGCGCGACCGATGGCATCGTCGATCGTTCCGACCTCGGCCGGCGGGTCCTGGTAGATTGTCTCGGCGACGCTGCCCTCCGAGACCTCGGCGATCAGGTAGCGCATTTCGGCGATCTCGCGCCGCTGTGCGCCGATGATTTCGTCGGCGAGCTTCCGGACGCGCGGATCGCGGATCTGCGCCCGCTCCGACGTCATCACGGCGATCGAGTGGTGCGGGATCATCGCCCGCATGTAGCTCGGGCCCGACACTGTCACTTGACTGCGTACCAGCCACAGGCTCAAGGCGAAGACGATCACGGCGCCTGCGAAGATCGCGATGTTGAGGGTCTTGTTTGAATACATGCCGAGCATGTAGGCCAGCATGATGACCGCCATCGTCGCGCCCATCGTGATCGCCATGTAGGTTCGCGTCTCGGAGAAAAAGACGTGCTCCCAAGCGTAGGTGTTCAGGTACATCAGGATGAACATCACCACCGTGGAGGTGAGGATCATCAATCCGAAACGGATATAAGACATAGGTTCTCTTGCTCCCTAGTTGGCTGACGCGGCGGGCTCCGTCCCGATGCCGCGCGTTGCCTCACCCGGGGGGTGACTGCGTCCTCGGCCACCGCGCCAGTCAGAGCGCGATACTTCTCGGGTGATAGCCCCGGCAGTTGAGAAACGAATGTGGTCAGTCCAGCAATCTCTTCTGGACCGTGATGGGTGCCGAAGGCAGGCATCCCGCTCATCTTGATGCCCTTGTCGACGATCCAGTAGATCTCCTCGGCGCTCCACTCGGCGGCCGCTTCCGTCAGATGCGGCGGCTCGGGCCGCATGGCTCGAGACCAATCTGTCGGATCCTGCCCCGGCGCGCCGTGGCAATAGACGCAGGTCTTGGCGTAGTGACCCGCGCCCTCGGCGACGAGTTCGTCAGTGAAGGTCTCCGGAAGTTCGATGTTCTCAGAGCGCCGCTCGACGGAGCGGTGCACCGCCGTGTCGAGCGTCCATCGGACCGCGTCTGCGTGCTGGTCGGATGCCGCCACGTTGTAGGCACCGGTGTAAGCGATGGTGAGTAAAGTGGCGACAGCCACAAGGACTGTCGCGATGATCCCGCCGATGATCCCAATGGCCAATGGGTGCTTTTGCATGAATGACCTCCCTGTTGACCGCTGCGACGACGCGAAATTAGTGCACGATCGCCCAAGGTACTCCTTTGCGCGTACGCTCCCTAAACAGGAGGTCGCCACCGTTGTTCCCGGAATCTTTTCAGGTCAGAGGATGGTTCATGCGGCGCGAAACGGGGTTTTGATGAGCGAAATATCACATGCAGGGAGCTCGTCAGTTGTTCGCTCGCCTAGGGCCAACCGCGCGCCGTCGCGCGGATGATCGTGCAGGGACGCTATTGCATCGACATCCTGAACCAGGTGCTCGCCGTCCATTCCGCGCTTCCATAGGTCGCAAGGCCGGTTCTTCAGGTATCGTGCGGATAGACGCGGGGAATACCCAAATCCAACCTGCAGACTCTCGTTATGAATGAGGGACCGGCAGGGGGCAGGTCAAAGTTTGCTGACAATATTGCGCTTGCCTGGAACATCTCGGCCCTTGTGATGTTGGTATTGGGGAGGAACTCATCGTGAACCATGAACCGAAGAAACCGGCTACGCGCTCTACTCCTGTCGCTGAAGGAGGGCGTCACAGTTCGTCGCGCGGGAGGTCAGAGGGGACCAGGCAAGATGTCAATGGTCAAGGTCGAAAGACCGAGGATTATGTAGAGCGTGAGCCGCGACTCCATCAAGCGCAGCGGGTTTCGCCTGGGGGCAATAAGCCCACAACGGCGATGTGCGAGAAGGAGGGAGAGCCAGGGTTGGTTAACAAAGACGAAGATTGCTAAGTCGCTGGCCAAAGGAAACCACATACAGGCCCTATGCATCTGCCCGGACTGCCTACTGCTGGTGGCGCCGGAGGCCGGAAGGCGGATGCCGCCAGAACTCGGTGATTTTCGAAACGGCGGTAGGCCGTCTGGTACGAAGTGATTGGTCACATCTTTCGTGGAGGTGAGTCTCCGCGAGCGTCTGCGAGCGAGCGGAGCATTCTTCGAGCCACGGCGCTGGACGTGTCTGGGCGCTGGTCAATGTTGCCGTTGTCGAAACTCCCAAGCTTGGGATCGTCACCGACGGTAGTCCGACACATCGTGATGGAATTCGCAACCTGAGGGGCGCTAGGGATGGAACCGTCGAAGGCTCGCGAGAGCGACATGAGCATACCTCCCATAAGACCAGACGGACTACAAATCGACGAAAAGAGGCGCCTGCAGTCTCGCTTGTGGTCGTTGCAGCGCTTGGGTTGGCTTGTGTTCGGAGTGGTGGTCGCTTTAGCGCTTCTAGGCCTGACGGGCAGCGGAGGTCCTCTGCAGAAGCAGGTTATCGAGTTCACGCAAGCACAAGTCGAGATGCCTCGGGTTTCACGATGGGAAGGGGCCGATGCGGTAAAGTTAACATTCCATACCGCCTCCGATACGCCAGAGTTTACCCTAAATCAGGCATTTATGGACCATTTCAAGATCGAGCGCATCCAGCCCGAGCCCGTAAGCAGCACACTTGTGACGGATGGGGAGCGGTTTAGGTTCGAAGCTGCGGGCGACGCGCCTCACGCGGTGAAGGTTGAAATGCGAGCCATGCATTTCGGATGGATCAGATTTGTGCTCGCGATTGGTGACGAGCGTAAAAATGCAGGCATCCTCGTTCTACCTTAGGAGGTTAGATGGATTCTGTTATCCGTGGCGTCGCAGTTTATGCGTTTCTGCTCATAGCGATGCGCATCACCGGGCGGCGAACGCTCGCGCAAGCAACTCCCTTTGACTTCGTACTGCTGCTGATTATTGCCGAGACAACGCAACAAGCCCTGCTGGGAGATGATTTCTCGATTTCGAACAGCATCATCTTGATCTTGACACTGTTCTTGGTGGATGTCCTCCTTTCCTTTGCCAAGCGCAGCTCTTCAAGCCTCGCCGAGTGGCTCGACGGAACACCGACTGTCCTGATCAGCGGTGGCAGGATCGACGGTGAGGCGATGCGCCGAGCGCGCGTCAGCGTCGCGGACATTCTGGAAGCGGCGCGCCTGCAACACGGGATAAAGACTCTCGATGATATAGAGGCGGCCGTGCTCGAAACGAGCGGGGGGATCAGCATCATTCCCAAGGAGCGATAGATTTTCGGAGCCACCAAACACGTTCAGGTTGGGCTCTTGAAAATCTTCCCAACGCCGTCGAGGTCTGGGTCGATTCTGTGCGAACATATGACGTTCGAGATTGTTGGGGGGTAGCTGACCGCAACGCCAATCCAGGAGGATCACATGCCAGACCGTCTGCAAATGCAGGATCCAAGAAAGCAGCATCCCGCTCCGCCCTTCGCGAAACAGCCCCAGCCGGCCCCAGGGCTCACCCGACGATTGACCCCCGCGGCTGACCATGGCGAAGACAGCTACGTCGGCACTGGAAAGCTCGAGGGCCGCAAGGCGCTGATCACCGGCGGGGACTCCGGGATCGGGCGGGCCGTCGCAATCGCCTATGCAAGAGAAGGGGCGGATGTGGCGATTTCCTATCTTCCCGAAGAGCAGCCGGACGCCGACGAAGTCATTGCGTTGGTGGAACAGGCGGGGCGTAAGGCTGTTGCGATACCCGGCGACGTGGCTGACGAAAGCCATTCACGGCAACTGCCAAAAAGAGCGGCTTTTGAGCTCGGTGGGCTCGACATTCTTGTAGTCAACGCCGGACATCAGAAATCCTTTTCGTGCTTCGATGACGTCACGAGCACCGATTTCGACACGACTATGCGGACCAACCTCTACGCCCTTTTCTGGACGACGCAGGAGGCGGCCAAGTTAATGCCGCCGGGCGCCTCGATCATTACGACGTCTTCGGTTCAAGCGTATGACCCCTCAACCACCATCTTGCATTACGCCACAACCAAAGCGGGCATCGTTGCCTTCACGAAGGCGCTTGCCTCGGAACTGATTAAGAAGGGAATTCGCATCAATTCCGTTGCGCCAGGTCCCATCTGGACACCCCTGAATCCGAGCGGCGGGTCCTCCCAAGAGAAGGTCGAGAACTTCGGCGGCGGGAGTGCCTTTGGTCGGCCGGGACAGCCGGTCGAACTCGCACCGGTTTATGTCCTCCTCGCATCGCAGGAAGGAAGTTACATCACGGGCGAAATCTATGGCATCACTGGCGGAGCTGGCATCGCTTGACCACCCGCTTACCTCAGTGGCAATGCACATGACGTCTGGTGATCTACTCCTGCGACGGGTCAAGCCTGACTGAAATTTTCCACGAAACGTTGGGTGGGGTCGCCGTGAGGGCAATCTTTCCATTGCAGTGGGCCTCGGAGCGTACGGGGCGCGGCGGTCCGCGGCGGAAGAAGGGCAAGACTCTCAGAATCTGCGAAGCGATATATCCAGTAGAGAAGATGCGCCTTCATCGCCATCCCTGCCGCGATGACTGGGGAGATTGCGATGACGCCGTAGTAGGGGAGCCGAGGCGATGAGGCTGATCCTCGCCTCGACGAATTCCGACCAGAACCTCGACGCGATAATTTTCGACCGGGGCCTGCCGATGTGCCGCGGGCGCTGTGCGAGCGAGCCGTCATACGCGATCTCCGCCCGACCCTTTTAGTTGTTTCGCCAGCGCCCCGTTGCGACCGACCCCTCGTGTCGCGAGGAGCCGACCCGACAGCGGTCACGGCTTCGACGGACCCCGCGACTTCGGCTGCGCGGGATCCGCATGCGTGGCACTTGCCGAAAATTGCCGATCCGCCTCGTCACGGATGCGCTCTTCCATGCGCCGCCCCGCAGTCTTCGCTGCGTCGCTCAGCGCCTGCTCCGCGGGCTTGTCTCCCGGGGTGCGAGCATCCGCCTCGGCCCGAACGTTCCGGGCGATTGCGGCACCCTCATCCAGAGCCGCATCGGCCACCGCCGCAAGTCGGTCGCGCTCCTCGGCGAAGATCTCCTCCGCCTCGGCAAACAGCGCATCGCTATACTCTCCGACGAAGGAGTCCTCAGCCCTGCTTCTGGGCAAGGCACCCCCAAAGGCGGCACCGAGCGCCATGGCTAGTGCGCCGGCGACCAGCGGGTGTTTGTCGTAGAGGTCGAACGCCTCCGCCGAAGCCCGATTTGCCTGTCGTGCTGTCCTTTCCCGCGCGATCAGCGCGCGCTCGCGCGCACCCAATACCCGACGTCGAGCGGCTTCGGACATTTGCTCGGTCCCGGCGGCGATCCGGTCGTACCCCTCCTGTAGGAAGGACTGGGCTCGGTCTGCGCGCTCGGAAAGCGCTTCGCGGGCCTCTCCCACGGTCCTGCGTGCCGAAGTGAAGCCCTCGGAGACTCCCGCCCGTTCTTGCTCGAACCTGGCCTGAAGCCTAGCTTGCGCTCGCTCTACCCGGGTTCGAAATCCTTCGCTATCGTCGTCATCACGGTGCAGAACGTCGTGGTAATGGGCCGATAGGCCCGCGCCGTAGCCGGCCCGCGGCGTGGACCATTCCGTGTCGGTATTGTCGCGGTCAAAGCCCTCACGGACGTCTTGGCGGCGGCGTACGCGGCGGCTCAGCGGATCGCCAGCAAGGCGGTTATCCTCCTCCTCGTCAAAGGAGCGGCCGAAGGCCAGGAACGCGATGCCCGCTGCGGTGAGCGTCAGGCCGATTGGGTTCTGCTTCGCCGATTTGTTTAGTGCCTGACCCATGTCCCTGCCATGGGTCTGAAGGTGTCGTCCGATCTGTACGAAGATTTCGTCAGGCGAAAACCGGTTCTGCAACTCGGAGATCGAGGCGTTCAGCGCCTGACGCTCTTGGTCGATCTCACGCTCGATTTCACTGGGGCGCTTTCGCTCAGCCATTGGTGGTCTCCCGGATTGCCGAGACATCGCGGCGGACGTTCTCGGAGGTGCGCGTTGGTGCAAGGCTGGTCAGTTTCAGATTGTTCAGACCGCTCCTGATCATGATGAGAGCCGCGATGAGGGCGATGCCCCCCACGATCAGCGCGGACCAGAATGGGTGCAGGCCGGCGGCCGACAGGGCGGCGACGATGGCTGCGGCAATGACATTCAGTCCGACGAGGCTGAAAACCACGCCGGCCACGATCACGCCGAGCGCATTTGCGACGCCTTGGGCGTTTTCGCTCATCTCGGCGCGCGCGAGCTGAACTTCCTTGCGCATGAGCGTGGCCATCTGTGAGATGATCGTGGTGATAAGGTTGGTGGTTTCCGTAGGGTACTTGGTCTTCATCACAGTCCCTCCCGGTCTGCGGCTGTTGCGGAGAAGGCGTCTCGCTCACTCGCAACGCCGGTCGTCGGGGTGTCGCTCCCGGCCGCGCCACCGACATCGCCCGCACTCCTCACGGGCCTCTTGGAAGCAGTAGAAGCGACCGGGCCGCTGGCCTTGGCAAAGCGTGCTGTTGCGACGCCCAGTCCCACGGCCGCACCGAGGTAGGCGAGCGGGTTGCGGCGCGCGAAGGCCGACAGATCTCCGGCAATCTGCGAGAGATCACGGTCCCGAATCGCATCGGACGCGTCGGCGAGAGAGGTTGCGATTTGCGATATGATGCGCTCCTGGGGTGAACCACCGTTCATGTCTTCGGCAGCCTTGCGAAACGCACTGGATGCCTCGGAAACGCCCTCGGCAAACTGATCACGCTGGGTTTCCCCGAAGGTACCGGCGTGCTCCCTGACCTCGTCCACGGTCTCGCGGGCCTTGGATTTCAGGCCGTCTCCCATGTCTCTTGTGACGTCCTGGATCGACACCTCTGGATTGGTCTTATCTGACGGTTGGGTCATGCCTTCCTCCTGTTGGATGAGTGACTTCCGGGCCTGTTCTGACCCGAGCAGCAGAAACTGGATGAGAGCGAGTTCCGTTGTGTGCGCTTGAAGGGTGGCGCCATGTTTCTCGTGTTCCAGCAATCGCGCCTCGCCTTTGGAAAATCGGACCTGAAACAGCGATGCCTGCAAAAGGTTCCTGACGGTGGCGCGGCAGGCGCTCGTGGAAGCGGTGAAAGGTGCCCGCAGCGGCGCCTGACATTCTCGGGAACACAAGGCGCTTGCCCCTGTTAGAGCGGGGCGCGCCGCCAGCGGGGTTCAGCAACTGCGGCAGGTTCAGGCAAACACGCCCGGCGCCGCCCTTTCGATGAAGAAGGACAGCTCACATGCCAGACGATCGCACTCTCTATCACCCGACCGCGCAGACCCAGAAAACTGCCGAAAGCGACACTCCCCCTGCCGAAGCGGGCAACGGCGGAGAACTGCACCAGAGCAACCCGGACGCTCCGCGCATGACTACGGCGCAGGGCTCGCCTGTCTCGGATGACCAGAACACGCTGCGCGGGGGAGAGCGCGGGCCGGCGCTCATGGAGGACTTCCATTTTCGTGAAAAGATCTTCCATTTCGATCATGAGCGCATCCCCGAGAGGGTGGTACACGCCCGTGGCTACGGGGCACATGGCTATTTCGAGTGCACCGAGGCCATTCCGAACCTGACCCGCGCGAGCCCCTTCCAAGAGAGCGGCAAGCAGACGCCGGTTTTTGTCCGATTTTCTACAGTGGCTGGCAGCAAAGGGTCCTTCGACCTGGCGCGGGACGTGCGCGGCTTTGCGGTGAAAATGTATACAGACGAGGGAAACTGGGACCTCGTGGGAAATAATATCCCGGTCTTTTTCATCCAAGACCCCATCAAGTTCCCGGACCTCATCCATTCGGTGAAGCCCGAGCCAGATCGCGGCTTCCCGCAGGCGCAGTCGGCACATGACAATTTCTGGGATTTCATCTCGCTGATGCCGGAGGCGATGCACATGATCATGTGGATCATGTCCGACCGCGCCATTCCGCGGTCATTCCGCTTCATGGAAGGTTTTGGCGTGCACACGTTCCGTCTCATTAATGCGGAAGGCGAGAGCCATTTCGTGAAGTTTCACTGGAAGCCGAAGCTGGGGCTGCAATCGGTGGTCTGGGACGAGGCCGTGAAGATCAACGGCGCCGATCCCGATTTCCATCGTCGAGACCTCTGGGACGCCATCCAGAACGGCGACTTTCCTGAGTGGGAGCTGGGCGTGCAGGTCTTCGATGAAGCCTTTGCAGATCGGTTCGAGTTTGATGTTCTGGACGCAACCAAGCTGATCCCGGAGGAGGACTGCCCGATCCGCATCGTCGGACGCATGATGCTGACCCGGACGGTGGACAATTTCTTCGCCGAGACCGAGCAAGTGGCGTTTTGCACGCAGAATATCGTTCCGGGCATCGACTTCACAAATGACCCGCTGCTGCAGGGGCGCAATTTCTCCTACCTCGACACGCAGACGAAGCGCCTTGGCGGACCGAACTTCACCCACATCCCGATCAATGCGCCGCGCTGTCCCTTCCATCACTTTCAACAGGACGGGCACATGGCAATGCACAATCCGGCAGGCCGGGCCAATTACGAGCCGAATAGCTGGGCGCAAGGCGGGCCGCGACCGGATCCGAAGGGCGGGTTCTCGAGCTATCCTGAAGAGTTGGGCGGAGCAAAACGCCGCCTTCGACCCGAGAGTTTTGCCGACCACTACAGCCAGGCACGGCAGTTTTATCGCAGTCAGACGACGGTCGAGCAGCGGCACATTGCAAATGCACTCACCTTCGAGCTGTCGAAGTGCGTGGTCGAGAACATTCGCCTCCGTATCCTGTCCCACTTGCGGCTGGTCGACGAGGGCTTGGCGCGCATGGTGGCCGACGGACTTGGGCACGAGTTGCCTGAGGCCGCTACGCCTGCGCGCGCGCCTGTGGACCTTGGGGGCTCGGACAAGCTATCCATTCTGAAGAACGGGCCGAAGAGTTTCCGAGGGCGCAAACTCGGGATCCTCGTGACCGACGGCGTGGATCGCGGTCTCTTGGACGCGCTGAAGGAGGCGGTCGAGGCAGAGGGCGGCATGATCGAGATCGTCGCTCCGAGGGTGGGCGGCGTGATCACTTCGGGTGGCGACAGGGTGCAGGCCAACCAGAAGATCGATGGCGGACCCTCGGTGCTTTACGACGCGGTTGCGATCGTGGCTGGCGAGGACGGCGCGAAGTATCTTGGCACCATGCTGCCGGGCAGGCAGTTCGTCGCGGACGCTTTCGGTCATTGCAAGTTCATAGCGATGACGACCGAGGCGGCACCGCTCTTCGAGGCGGCCGGCGTAAATATCAATGCCGAGGGTATCATGACGCTCGACGACCCGCAGGCCGCCGCCGAGTTTGTGAGATCCTGCGGTTCCCTGCGCGTCTGGAGCCGTATGGTCTAATCACTTGGACCCATTTTCTGCACGTCCTCAGTGGGCGCCGCGCCAACTTGCGGCGTCTTGGACCCAACGCCGCGGGAACATTCTCCAGTTGGAGATGTTCCGGTGGTCCCCGCAAGAAGATGGAGGCTCTCGTGGTACGTCTTGACAGTATTCTTTTGCTGGGTCTGGCGCTGAGCCTGTTCCCGCTGACCGGCGGGGCAGATGCGCCCGGCCCGGACGTGTCGATAAGCCCAGGAGAAGGGCAGGGGCCTTACCTCGTCGGTGCGGACGGGCGTCCATTCTATGTCATGCTGACACGCACGAAGGGTGGGGACGATTTGGCGCCGCTGCAGTCCTGCGGCCCCGGATGCAGGACTGAATGGCCACCGGTGATCGTGAACGCGCCGCCGCAGGCCGACCAGGGCGTCATGTTGGAGCTGCTGGATACGGTAAACTGGCGAGGCAACCGAGTTTTGAGATATTCGGAGCAACCGTTATTTCGATACGAGCGGGACAAGCCTGGCGAAACGCCAAGAGGGCAGGGAATCTTCGGATACGGCGGCTTCTGGGCGCTGGTATCGCCGGACGGCACCCCCATCACCAGCGACGCGATACCCGAACGGGCGGGCGATAGTGCAGATGGCAAGTAGCACCCCCTGCGCAGGCGTAACCTACGCGGCAAGGTCGAATGAGGAAATGCCAATGGCAGGTAGTCATGATCGAAATGCGAAAAGGCGATTGGGCCCCGGGAAGGGAATGGAGACGGTGTCGTCCTACCTTGCCGAACCGAGCCGGCCCAAAGGGGAACACGGCCCTCGCCAGCCCATTCTGCCGGATCCACCCGTCTATCCGCCGGTCGGGCGCAGTGACGACAGGGCGCTCGCTGTGCAGGTTCGCGCGGTGCTCGAAGCCGACGGGCGGCTGGCAGAGCATGCGCGCCTCGGCGTGCAAGTCGGAGACGGGGTTGTTCACCTGACAGGAAACGTAGAACGCGAATTTCAGCGCACGCTGGCGACGGCGCTGGCGCAATCGGTTCCGGGCGTTCTGAGCGTTCAGAACGCCATGATTGCCAGCGAGACTTGATACCTTCCAAATTGTTGACAGCCTCGCATGAGGCGTGTTCCCCAAAAGGAAAGGAAACGACATTGTCATCTCCCGATACCAACACTCGCAAGGAGGCGCGCCGACACTGGCCGCCGCTGCTGGCTCTTCTTTTGGTCGTCGTATTTGGCGTCGGCCTCATCCTCTACTGGGTTGCCGAAGAGATCGCCGAGGCTCCCGACGAGGACGCGCCGACCACAACTGCACCCTCGGCACAGGATGTAGAGGACGGTGACGTCGCTGTACCTGATGGGGCGCCGGAGCGCGAAGCGGAGCCAGAGCCACTCAACCCTGGAGCACCCGACCTATAGACTGCGCACCGGCGCTTCAGTTGCCGCAGCCAACTGCCTGAGAAGCCAGTGAGGATAGCTTTCGCATCGATGCGACTCCAGTCCCAGAACCTGGCGGAGGCTCTCAATGGGGGCCGCCAACTCGGCTTCAATGCAAAGCGTCTCGGCCGGGCCACCCGGAGCGCCGTTGACGTGCGCGATCTCAATCTCGGCCCCCGGTGCGCTCAGGTGCACGCGGAGCTTGTGCATGGTGATCGCCGCATGACCGAGGCCGCGAAACGCCGCGATCATATCCTCGGAAGCGTAGACCTGATGCGCCTGCAGCACCGGAAATTCGTCCGCGTCGCAAAATGTGCCGGTGAGGTCGGCACCCCGAGCAGGAAGTGGCACCGAGCCTATGGGGTGCCAGCGCTCAGAGCCTCCCGCTTGCCCGAGTTGTAGCTTCAGTTCGAGGTTCTGCCCGCCGCGGAGTTTGAAGGACTGTCGGCACGAGCGGTGCTGGAGGTAGATGTCCGTCCGCTGCTCTTGGGCCCGGATGTTGTAAAGGCCGAGAAGCCTTTGCCGCAGCGCAGGAAGTCTCTGTGCAAAGAACCGAAATTCCAGCCGTCCCATGTTGCCCTCTTCGCAGCCCAGCCATTGTGATTGACTGCGAACAACTCGCGCACTGCTCTGTTCCTGACGCCCCGGAAAATTTTCCTATGAGGACCGTCTGCTCAGTCGGGGGAGAGATGTTCGGAGCGGCTATTCCGGATGCCTTTCGGTCGGACTTCGGCAGCGCGCGCCGGCGACCTTGGTTGATTTCTTGGCTGAATCTCGGCGGTGCATGACTACTGGCTGGTGCCACTGACTGGGAGCGCGAGGCATGCGGTCGCCATCACCTACTACTGCACCCTGACTTTGTGACTGGTTTCGGGAGAGCATGCCGCGCGCATCCACGCGGGGCTATCACGAGCGAGCCGAGTTTCTCGCGCCCGGGCTGGTTGTCTTTGCGAAAGATGATGTCAAGGGGGAGCACCGGTGCCAACTTCAGGCTCGCCACTTCGAACGGGGTTCCCGCTGGAGTTGGCGAGCCGTGGCTCGCGCTGACCCTGACCTCTCTGTGCCAATCGTCCTCCGCCTTCTGACGCTCTTTGAACGCCGTGCGGATGCAGATGTCGGCGCGTCGGATGGAAAGCGGCAGAGTTCCGGGCTGGAACAGTCTGGCTCCTGAGCTGTTCAGAAGTTCTGCGCTGTTGCGCCAAGACGTCAAACGAGAGGAGATGACGGTATGAAACGGAAGTTCTTGATGACGGTGGGATCTGCAATGCTTGCGGCGCTGCCGGTCGCGGCACAGGACTCGGGCGCGATGTTCCTCACCCAGACGGATGAGGACGCGGTGCTCGCGACCGAATTGATGGATATGCGTGTCTACCGCAGCGACGAGCCTGCCAGTCAGGAGGGCTACGAAGGTGTGCAGGAGAACTGGGACGACATCGGCGAGGTCGGCGACATCGTCTTGTCGCGCGAAGGTCAGCTGCAGGCGGTCGTACTCGACATTGGCGGCTTTCTCGGAATGGGGGAACATCCCGTCGCCGTGGACATGTCTTCGCTGACCTTCGCGCCGGACACTGCGACCGATGCAACTGAGGACTTCTTCCTGCTGCTGAATGCAGATCAGGCTGCCTTGGAAGACGCCCCCGCCTTCGAAGCTTGGAACGCCGCAAGCGGCGCCGAGCGCGAAGCCATGTCGGAGGATCGAAACGAGCCGGGCGAAATGCAGGAGATGAATCCGGCGGACCAGGTCGGCAATGCGGCGACCAATACACCGGAGCCCACCAATGGGACTGGCCAACAGGCGGGCGGCACGCCTCTGAGCACGGACCCCGCCGCGGAAAACACCGACCCCGCAGCGGATGCGACTCTCCCCACGACGGAGAGCAATCCGACATCCGCGGAGACCGGCGAGACGGACGCGATGGATGGTGACAGCACGCCGACGGCGCGCCGCGACTACGTGGCCGCGGGGGAAGAAGACCTCACCGCGGAAACCCTTACCGGGGCCGCAGTCTACGGCAGCAACGACGAAGAGATCGGTGAGGTGTCGGAAATCATCCTTGATGACGATGGGACGGTACGCGCGGTGATCGTCGATGTCGGCGGCTTTCTCGGCCTCGGGGAAAAGCCGGTGGAACTCCAGCTCTCCGATCTGCAGATCGCGCGCTCCGAGGACGCTTCGTCGGTCGTGGTTTACGTGCCGATGACCCAAGATGAGCTGGAGGCGCTTCCCGCCTACGAAGGCTAGGCTCGACTTCCACGCCGGTCGGAGGAGACCGGACCTTCCGCGGGCGCGCTGTCCGTATTGAGCGCCCGTGGATCGGTTGGGCCTGTCGTGCCGAAACGCTACGTCACATGCGCAAGCACAGGAACATCAGGGCGCTGAGGTTGTTTGTGTCTCCGCCGGAGTTGATGCCGGTCCCAGGAGAATGAAAATGCCGTCAAAACTGATCGTGGTGTCAAACCGGATCCCAATGGGAGATTCATCTTCCGGGGGGCTCGTGGTGGCACTGCACGATGTCCTAGCGAGATCAGGAGGACTGTGGGTTGGAGCGCATCCCGATACGGGGTCGGACGACAGAACGCTGGAACTGGTCGGCAGCGAGCCATACCGCCGGTTGGCTTTCAGACTAAGCGAGACGGATTTGAAGAACTACTATCTTGGCTTTTCAAATTCGGTCCTCTGGCCGCTCTGCCACCGGCGCGGCGATTTGGTCGACCATCAACCAGGTTTTGAAGAGGCTTATAGGGCGGTCAATCGGAGGATTGCTCTCAGAATTGCAGAACTCGCCGATCCGGAGGACCTGCTCTGGGTCCATGACTATCACCTGCTCCCGCTCGCTTACGAACTCCGCAGCCTAGGGGTCAGGAACCGGATCGGGTTCTTTCTGCACATTCCCTTTCCTGCGCTAGGCGATCTTTCGATGCTGGCAAACCCGGAGAATTTCGCGGAGTGGATTTCGCATTATAACCTCCTAGGGCTGCAGACCAGAGGCGATGTCGCTCGCTGCCTCGAGATGTATCGGGCTGACCCTCGGGCCGAGTTCCTTCCATCTGGTTGTGTGCGATTTCGGGACCGGATCACGACCATAAGAAGCTTTCCGATCGGCATCGATGTCGAGGGCTTTCGGGCCGGCCTATTGGAGGGGGAGGATTGCCCCTTTGCGCAAGAAAAGCCGGAAGCTTTGATCATCGGCGTCGACCGGCTTGACTATACCAAGGGACTTCTCAATCGTTTCAGAGCTTTCGGAAGATATCTTGAGACCCGGCCCGAGGGGACGCGGCCCTGCTTTCTACAGATTGCGCCACCCTCGCGAGAGAAGGTCCAAGCCTATCAAGATATCACGCGCGAACTTGAAGAGATTTCGGGACATATCAACGGGGCTTATGCAGAGATCGACTGGACTCCGATCCGCTACATTCACCGGAATGTGGAGCGGAAATCTCTGGCACGACTGCACAACATGGCGCAAGCGTGCCTCGTTACGTCGCTCGCGGATGGAATGAATCTTGTCGCCAAGGAGTTTGTCGCCGCTCAGGACCCCGGGGACCCCGGCGTTCTCATCCTGTCGCGCTTCGCCGGAGCGGCGGAAGACATGACCGAGGCTCTCCAGGTAAATCCCTATGACGTCGAAGATATTGCCGCCGCAATCCGGCAGGCCCTCGCGATGCCGAAACTTGAACGCGTTGCGCGTCACCGCGCATGTATGGATGTTGTCGAAGACACAGAATCCTCCGTATGGGCAAAGACCTTTCTCAAGGTGCTTGGCAAGTGCCCTCTCTCTTTGACAGAGAAACTCTTGACGCCGGGCAAGGATTCGAGCGGTACCGAAGAAGCTGAGTCCGATGCGGAGGTTCACCGGTAGTGCGGCTCGGACCGGATCGGCCATCAGGCGAAGCTTGGCTCGGCAGTGACGTTGGTAAGAATAGCCTCGTGCGCTCTCCAAAGCCTCTGCTAACGGGTAATCCCCCGAATTTCAGAAGCTCACTTTCGTAAGTTTCTGTCGGCGCTCGAAATCGAGGGGCTAAGAAATCGGTTCCGTGCATGCTTGCGTTTCGGCTTGCTGAGCATCTTCCGGAACGGTCGTATGATTTCACGTCCCTCCGACATCCCTGCCTGGTACATTTTTGGTGTCGGATCTCGGTGTTCCTCCAGCGTTTCCTGATCACGCCTTCGCGAACCTATCGTAGTCATTGAACGAACAAACCGGAATATGCTCGGGCAATTCCCTGACCGTGTAGACTCTTTTGGTAAACTGCGTCGCCGCATCCCCGTTGAATTTGTCGTTGAACTTGCTGCGCGTCCATCGGTCCCCTTTGGCACACTCAATTTCTACGGAGTCGTGACATTAAATGCGGCAGCACGCCTGCCCCCATCACTTGCATAAAAGGGCTTCGACCAGGAGGACCGATACAAGGCTTCAAACAGCATGCCGGGGGAGGTGAGGTGAGTTGGGTTGAACCACGCCGCGCGCGCACGGAACCGATAGCCCTTTCCGGGGTTTAGTCTCCAAGACCTGGCCGCATGTCAATCGGACGCGACGGTATAGCCAATCCGGTGGTTTTTCCGATTTCTCACCGGAGCCAACGAAACGGCAGGCGAGGGTTTGTCCCGTCTGCGGCCAGGCATTTCCCCGAACCGGCGTCGCTCACTACTTCAAGAATCGCATGACAGTCAGGTGCCAAGACAATATGTGGAGCCACTGCGACAGACGCCCAGCCTGAAGCCCGATCCGTGCCACACGACGCCAATGTCGCTGAACGCAAAGGCGATGTCAGCGAGATGGATAAGCCTCTTCATTTCTCGGCAGATCTGACGGCCCGCGTCCACCGCATAAATGACATTCCTTTTGATCGACACGCCATCCGGCATAATACTCTATGCTACGTCTGCGTCCGTGGTGTTTGTAGCGGGCTCTGCCAGCTCACGTTCCGCCTGACAACCTTCTGCCATCTGCTCGAGGCGCGGCTTCGCTCAGAAAGCGAAGCTGGAGTTGGGTACGAGCCAAATACCCTATCTATGTTTAGGTAGGCTGCGCGTCCGACCAATGCTTGGTGGCGCTCCTGAACACCCTAAATCAGTGGACAATCCCCGGCGCGCCGGCACCTAGGCGGTGCGCGCCGGGAACACACGAGCGTCATTGTGCAGCGACACCGCTGGTGAAACAGCGCGACATTGCAGGTGGTGATTTTGGGGGAAGCGGAAGCCGGGCGTAGCC
>NZ_JAAGOV010000029.1:0-131347 GCF_010500785.1 Salipiger sp. PrR003 | reverse complement strand
CGGTTGAGGCCGGAGATTTCGAGGCGGCGCTGGCGGGAAATCAGGCGTTCCACTTCGAGCTCTACGGCGGCGCGGGCCACGCCGTCGCATTCCACGCTCTGCCTCGATGGTACGTCGAGCGCCCGGCTCGGGGAGCGCAAGCGCATCGGCGGGATCGAACGCGAGCTGATCGTCGAGGGCCCGCGCGAGGTGCCGGTGGAACTGGCGCAGGACGCGGCGGGCTGGCGGTTCGAGGCCGCCCATGACGGCTACAAGCGCAGCCACGGGCTGACCCATGCGCGCAAGCTCGAGCTGAGCCTCGACGGGCGAACCCTGGAAGGCGAGGACATGCTCTTCGCGCTGGATGCCAAGGATCGAAAGACCTTCGACAAGCGGCTCGACCGGGGCGGGCTTGAAGGGTTCCGCTATGAGATTCGCTTTCACCTGCATCCCGACGTCGATGCCGAGCTCGACATGGCCGGCGCGGCGGTCTCGCTGGGGTTGCGTTCGGGCGAGATCTGGGTGTTCCGCCCAGAACCGGGGGTGAAAATGGCGGTGGAAGACTCGGTTTACCTGGAAAATGGCCGGCTTCGGCCCCGCGGGGCGCAACAGGTCGTTTTATCCGGCCGCGTGATGGAGTATGCGACCCGCATCCGCTGGTCGCTGGCCAAGGCGCAGGACACCGCCATCGCGATCCGAGACCTTGGGCAGGACGAGCCGGATGTGACGCTCTGAACCATCTGGGACCCTCCTCATGCCTGATCTCTCCCCCGTCGCCCGCGCCCTCATTTCCGTTTCGGACAAGACCGGTCTCATCGACCTGGCCAAGGCGCTGAGCGCAAGGGGTGTCGAGCTGCTCTCGACCGGCGGATCCGCCAAGGCGATCCGCGAGGCGGGCCTCAAGGTGCGCGACGTGTCGGATGTGACCGAGTTCCCCGAGATGATGGACGGCCGCGTCAAGACGCTGCATCCGCGCGTTCATGGCGGCCTGCTGGCGCTGCGCGACAACCCCGCGCACGTCGAGGCAATGAAGGCCCACGGCATCACCGGGATCGACCTGCTGGTGGTCAACCTCTACCCGTTCGAGGAAACCGTCGCCAAGGGCGCTGACTATGACACCTGCATCGAGAACATCGACATCGGCGGCCCGGCGATGATTCGCGCGGCGGCGAAGAACCACGCCTTCGTCAACGTGGTGACCGATGTGGCCGACTACGAGGCGCTGCTGGCCGAGCTTGATGCCAACGACGGCGCCACCACCTATGCCTTCCGCCAGAAGCTCGCGCAGGTCGCCTATGCCCGCACCGGCGCCTATGACGCCGCGGTCTCGACCTGGATGGCCGGCGCGCTGAACGACGACGCCCCGCGCCGCCGGGTTTTCTCGGGCGAGATCGCCCAGACCCTGCGCTACGGCGAGAACCCGCACCAGAAGGCTGCCTTCTACCGCGACGGTTCGGAGCGCCCGGGCGTGGCGACCGCTGTGCAGCATCAGGGCAAGGAACTGAGCTACAACAACATCAACGACACCGACGCCGCCTTCGAGCTGGTTTCGGAGTTCCTGCCCGCGGATGGGCCGGCCTGCGCGATCATCAAGCACGCCAACCCCTGCGGCGTCGCCAAGGGCGCGACCCTGCTGGAAGCATATCAGAAGGCGTTTGACTGTGACCGTACCTCGGCCTTCGGCGGCATCGTCGCGCTGAACATGCCGCTCGACGCCGAGACCGCCGAAGCGATCACCGAGATTTTCACCGAGGTGGTGATCGCGCCCGGCGCCGATGATGCCGCCAAGGAGATCTTCGCCAAGAAGAAGAACCTGCGCCTGCTGACCACCGACGGGCTTGCCGACACCTCCGAGCCGGGCCTCGCCTACCGCCAAGTCTCGGGCGGGATGCTCGTGCAGGACAAGGACAACGGCACGATCACGCTGGACGATCTGAAGGTGGTGACCAAGAAGCAGCCGTCGGACGAGGAACTGCTGGACCTGCTCTTTGCCTGGAAGGTCGCCAAGCACGTCAAGTCGAACGCCATCGTCTACGTCAAGAACGGCGCCACCGTCGGTGTCGGTGCGGGCCAGATGAGCCGCGTCGACTCGGCGCTGATCGCCGCCAAGAAGGCCGAGCGCATGGCCGAGGCCCTCGGCCTCGACACGCCGCTCACGCAGGGCTCGGCGGTCGCCTCGGACGCCTTCTTCCCCTTCCCCGACGGGCTGATGGAAGCGGCGGCCGCGGGCGCGACCACGGTGATCCAGCCGGGCGGGTCGATGCGCGACGACGAGGTGATCGCGGCGGCCGACGAGGCTGGGCTCGCGATGGTCTTCACCGGGATGCGCCACTTCCGCCACTGATCCAGCGCGCATCGCAGGGCTGACAGGGGAGGCGGGCCGTGGCCCGCCTCTCTTTTTATGCCCGGGGTACGCTCAGTCGGGCAGCCGGTAGGCGATGATCGCGTCGCTGACCCCGGTTTCCATCGCGTGATGGCCCGTGGCGGCGATCAGCACGTATTGCCGGCCGTCCACCTCGTAGCTGATCGGGTTGGCCTGCCCGCCCGCGGGCAGCGCGTCGGTCCAGAGGTTCTCGCCGGTTTCGATGTCGATGGCGCGGAAGAGATTGTCGACGGCCGCCCCGATGAAGATCAGCCCCGAGGCGGTGAGTACCGCGCCACCATTGTTCGGTGTGCCGATCTTCAGCGGCAGCCGCGACGGCAGGCCGAAGGGGCCATTGCGCCGGGCGGTGCCAAGCGGCGTGTCCCAGACCGGCTCACCCGTCGCGAGGTCGATGGCGGTGATCCCGCCATAGGGCGGCTGGGTGCAGGGAAGTTCGGTGAGGCCTGATCGCCACCCGGCGTTGGTCGTCACCCCGTAGGGCGCGCCGACTTGCGGCTGGCCGCGCCCTACGGCGCGCTCAGGGCTGCCGATCGGCCGCATGCCCTCGGCGTCGGCCTCAGCGCGAGGCACCAGCCGGGTGAGATTGGGAATGTCGTTGTAGTTGGCGATGAGCAGCCCGCGGGACGTGTCCACCGCCACCGAGCCCCAGTCGTTGCCCCCGTAATAGCCCGGGTACTGGATGTAATTCCGGGTCGAGGGCGGGGTCAGGTAGCCGTCGTAGACCATCTGCCGGAAACGGATGCGGCAATAGAGCTGGTCGATGGGGGTGATCCCCCACATCCGCTTCTCGGTCAGCGGCGGCTTGCGCAGGGTCGCCCAGAGGGACACCGGCTGGCTGTCGGCGACGAAGTCCGGCTCGATCTCGCCCTGCGGCAGGTCGGTGAGCTCGCCCACCGGGGTGAGCGGCGCACCGGTCTCGCGGTTGAGGATGTAGAGATCCCCCTGTTTCGAGGACAGCAGGATTGCCGGTTCGCCCTTGTAATCCAGCAGCGTCGGCTGCGCGCCGAGGTCGTAGTCCCACACGTCGTGCCGCAGGGTCTGGAAATGCCAGAGCTCCTCGCCCGTGGCGGCATCCAGTGCGACCAGAGAGGTGGCGTAGGCATTTTCTGCCTCCGAGCGGTTGGAGCCGTAGTAGTCCACCGCGGAATTGCCGAGCGGAAGGTAGACGATGCCGCGCAGCTCGTCGGCGGTGGCGGTGGTCCACATGTTGGGCGTACCGCGGGTGTAGGTCTTGCCCTCGGGCGGGCCGCCGCGCATCTCCTCGGGTGCGGCCAAGTCCCAGGCCCAGGCGAGCGCGCCGGTCACCGCGTCGAAGCCGCGCACCACGCCCGAGGGGGCGTCCTCGGCCTGTCCGTCCTTGACCTGTGCGCCGGTGACCACGATGCCGCCGACGATGGTGGGCGCGGCGGTGACCGCGTAGAAGCCCGGCACCTTTTCGCCGATGCCCTCCCAGAGATCGACCTGTCCGCCGCTGCCGAAGTCCGTGCAGGGCTCCCCGGTCTCGACGTCGAGCGCGATCAGGCGGGCATCGAGCGTGGCCTCGATCACCCGCACCTTGCAGGCCTCGCCCTCGGGCCTGTCCGGATCGGTATAGGCGGCCACACCGCGGCAGGTTGCCCCATAGGGGATCGCCTCGCGCGGGACCTCGGGATCGAAGCGCCAGCGCTCCTCGCCGGTTGCCGCGTCGATCGAGATCATCCTGTTCATCGCGGTGCACATGACGAGACTGTCGCCGATCTTCAGCGGCGTCGTCTCGGCGGCGTATCTGCCGGCGCCGTCGCCGGGGGGCAGATCGCCGGTGTGGAAGACGAAGGCGCGCTCGAGCTGTCCGACATTCGCGGGGGTGATCTGGGTCAGCGGCGAAAAGCGCTGTGCCATGCCGTCGCCGCCATAATAGGGCCAGTCCGCGCCGACGGGTATCGGCATCGCCCGTTCGGGCGGCGGCTCGGATGCGCCGCCGTCCTGGGCAAGCACGGAGGGTGCGGCAAGGCTGAGCACGGCGCCCGCAAAGGAGGCCAGCAAGCCGCGCCCGGGCGTTTGGAGAAAACGGATCATCGACATGTACCTCCTACAAGAGCTTTGGCCCGGGGCTCTGTGGGTCTTGATCGGGTCTTCAGGAAGGGCGGCGCCTGTTTCGGACAAGGGTCGGGAGGCAGGCCAGCATGAGAAGCAGGATCACGGTCGGGGACAGCATCCGCGGCAGCTGCGCCCACCAGTCGCTGCCGCTCTCCCACCAGGCCCAGCCAAGCGTTCCGATCCAGACGAGCAGGTAAAGCCACAGCGCCTTCAGGCTGCCGCGATTGAGCAGCGCCCCGGAGAGGACAAGGCCGAGCCCCGCGAGCGCGTAGTACCAGCTTCCGCCCAGGGAGATCAGCCAGAGACCGCCAGCCAGAAGCACGAGGCCCAGCAGAACGCAGCCCCATCCAAGGAGTTTTACACCCCAGCCGACGGAGGATCTCTGAGAGGGAGAAGAAATGCTTGTCACAATTGGCGCTCACTCATCAGAATTCTGAAAAAGGAACCGGCGAAAATTAATTGCCACAAGAAATAGATATTCAGTCGCCGGAATGTCGACAAGCATCATGATGCCGCGGGCGCGAAAAAGATCTCTCTTGGGTGGACTCGGGAAATTCGCAGGCAACCGGCGGGAGCAGAGCCAACTGGACTTGGCTTGGCGTTGCCCGTGGCGTCTCACCCTAACGTGGTCCCCGAAGTCGCGCGGGTGACCGGAGAGTGATCGTGACCAATTCCGCGCAATTCACCCCGGCGCCGATTCGTGAAATGATGGGGTCGGCGGCGGCGGAGCGCTGCCTTATTTTTGGGAGTGATTGGCGTGAAGGTATTTTTGGGGGCTGCCCTCGCGGCGGCGGCGACCTTTCTTTGCCTGCCCGGAGTTGCGGCGGGCCAGGAGGCGGAACGCGCGGTTCTGAAAGCCCTGCTGTCGGGCGGCACCGGGGATGTCGAAGTCACCGAGGATTTCGCCCGCGCCGTCCCCAAAGCCCAGCTCGATGGCCTGCTCGAGACCTTGAGGGCGCAGGTCGGCCCGGTCGAGCAGATCGAGCTTGTCGACGGCAGCGGCACGCTGCGCAGCGCGACCTACCAGGTGCCGGTGAAGATCACCCTTGATCCCGAGGGGCGGATCGCCGGGCTCCGCCTCGGTGCGCCCGAGCCGCTGGTCGCCGATCTGCGCGCGGCTGTGGCAGGGCTGGAGGGGCTAGGGGCCGAGGTCTCCTGGCTGGTGACCCGCGAGGGCGAGGTTCTGGCGGCGGGCGGCGCATCGCATCCGCTGGCGGTCGGCTCCGCCTTCAAGCTGGGGATCCTGTCGGTGCTGGCCCGCGACGTGCGTGCGGGCAAGACCGATTGGGATCGTGTGCTGCGGCTTGGCGACGGGCATCGGTCGCTGCCCTCGGGGCGACTTCAGGATTTCCCCGAAGAGGCGCCGGTGACGTTGCACACCGCCGCGCTGCTGATGATCGCCGAGAGCGACAACACCGCCACCGACCTGCTTCTCGACTTGCTCGGGCGCGACACCGTGGCCGAGGAACTGGCGATTGCGCCGGAGGCAATGCTCTCGACCCGCGAGTTCTTTGCCCTCAAGAGCGATCCCGCAGCGGCCCGGGCCTGGCTCGACGCCGAGCCCGAGGACCGCTCCGGCATTGCCGCCGAGACCGCGTCGACGCCCCCCGATCCTGCCGGGGCCGCCGCGCATTCGGTGCCGGGGATCGAGTGGTACCTGCCGCTCGAGCAGCTCTGCGCGCTGCTGCTGCCCATGGCGGACCTGCCGATGCTGCAGCTCAATCCCGGGCCCGCCTACGGACTGGGTCCCGCCGCCTACAAGGGCGGCTCGGAGCCCGGGGTGCTGAATTTCACCGTGGCGCTGCGCGACGCCGAGGAGAGACCCCTGTGCGCGGCGCTGACGGTGAACGATCCGGGGGTGATCGACGAGCAGGCGGCGACGGGCGCCTTCCGCGCATTGTTGCGCCGGGCGCTCGCACACCCCTGAACCAGGCAGGGCTTTTCCTCGCGGCGCGCAGCCTGTAGACCGGGGCGGAAACCCGGGGCGCGGCCCCGGCGCAAGGAGAGTTCATGCGGCTGGTACTGGTGACGGCGGCGATCACCTTCGTGGTGGATCAGCTTTCGAAATGGCTCGTGGTGCACGTGATGGGGCTGGCGCAGCGCTTGTCGATCGACGTGCTGCCGCCATTCCTCAACTTCCGTATGGCGTGGAATCGCGGGGTCAACTTCGGCCTCTTCGCGGATGATGCCGCCGCTGCGCGCTGGACGCTGATCGCCGTGGCGCTGGGGATCGTGCTCTTCGTCTCGGTCTGGCTGCGGCGTGATCCGCCGGGGCGGCTGGGCTTGATCTCGGGCGGGCTGCTGATCGGTGGCGCGCTCGGCAACGTGATCGACCGGCTGCTCTACGGCGCCGTGGCGGATTTCCTCAACATGTCCTGCTGTGGGCTGAACAACCCCTTTGCCTTCAACGTCGCCGATATCGCGATCTTCGCGGGGGCGATCGGGCTGGTGCTCTTCTCCGGCGGGACCGAGGCGGGCAAGCGCGGGAAAAAGGCCCCGTGACGGGGCAGGCTGGATCGTATAGATCCGGGCGAAAGGCAAGAACCGGAGAATGGCCATGAAGCTGCCGCATCTCGTGCTGATGCTCGGACTTACCGGGCTCGTCGCCTGTACGACGAGTGATCGCACGCTGCACCAAATGCGCAACAACCGCGGCACCCCCGAGGAGTTCGCCATCGTGCCGAACAAGCCGCTGGAGATGCCGCAGAGCTTTGCCGAGCTGCCGACGCCAACGCCCGGCAGCGCCAACCGCACCGACCAGACGCCGCTCGCGGACGCCGTCGCGGCGCTTGGCGGCAACCCGGCGCAGCTGGCGGTTGGAGAGGTGCCATCCCGCGATGCCGCGCTGGTGAACCGCGCCTCGCGCTACGGCCGCGATGGCGACATCCGCACGCGGCTCGCCGTCGAGGACGCCCAGTTCCGCCGCGACAGCTCGGTGTTCAACTGGAAGCTCTTCAAGGACAACGAGTATAACAAGGTCTACCGCGACCAGATACTCGACCCCAATGCTGCGTTGACCGCCTACCGCAAGGCGGGCGCCCGCACCCCCTCTGCGCCGCCCCCCGCCGACTGAGCGCGCGGCACATCACGAAACCGCAAGCCCAGCTTGGAATGACTGCCCCCGCCCCGTAGGTTGGGGGCAGATGTCGTTTCAGCCGAGGAATGGGGGCTTGCAGATGAAGTCATGGAGCGCGGCGCTGGCCGTGATGGTGCTGTCGGCAATGCCGCTGCGGGCGGAGACAGCCGGAATCCTCCCCGAGAAGACGCCGGTCACCACCTTCTCGCTCGACAACGGCATGGACGTGGTCGTGGTCGAGGATCACCGGGCGCCGGTCGTCGTGCATATGGTCTGGTACAAGGCGGGCTCCGCCGACGAGACCGCGGGCAGCTCGGGCGTGGCGCATTTCCTCGAACACCTGCTCTTCAAGGGCACCGACACGCTGGCGCCGGGCGAGTTTTCCAAGATTGTCGCCCGCAATGGCGGCACCGACAATGCCTTCACCTCCTATGACCAGACCGCCTATCACCAGCGCGTTGCCGCCGACCGGCTTGGGCTGATGATGGAGATGGAAGCCGACCGCATGGTCAACCTGCAGCTCGACGAGCAGGATATCCTCACCGAGCGCGACGTGATCATCGAGGAGCGCAACATGCGCACCGAGAATGACCCGGGCGCGCTGCTGCGCGAGCAGATGGGCGCGGCGCTCTACCTCAACCACCGCTACGGCGTGCCGGTGATCGGCTGGCGCGAGGAGATGGAGCAGCTCGATCTCGACGATGCGCTGGCGTTCTATCACCGCAATTACGCTCCCAACAACGCGATCCTTGTCGTCGCCGGGGACACCACGCCCGATGAGGTACGCACGCTGGCCGAGCAGACGTACGGCAAGCTGCCGGCCAACCCCGAGGTCGGTGCCCCGCGCGACCGCCCTCAGGAGCCGCGGCAGATGGCCGAACGCCGGTTGCGCTTCGAGGACCCGCGCGTCGCGCAGCCCTATGTGATGCGCCGCTACCTTGCGCCCGAGCGCGACCCCGGCAACCAGGAAGAGGCCGCGGCGCTGACCCTGCTTGCCGAGATCCTCGGCGGCGGGCAGACCTCGGTGCTGAACCAGAAGCTGCAGTTCGAACAGCACAAGGCGATCTACGTCGGGGCCTTCTACGATGGCACCTCCTATGATGATGGCAGCTTCGGCTTCGGCATCGTGCCTGCGCCCGGCGTGACGCTGGAGGAGGCCGAGGCGGCGCTCGATGCCGAACTGGCGGCCTTCCTCGAGACCGGCTGCGATCCTGAGCAGCTCGAACGGATCAAGTTCCAGGCCCGCGCCTCCGAGATCTACGACCGCGACGACGTGGCCAGCGTGGCGCAGCGCTACGGCAATGCGCTGACCTCCGGCCTGACGGTCGAGGACGTGCAGGCCTGGCCCGAGATCCTGCAGGGCGTGACCAGCGAACAGATCGTCGCCGCCGCGCGCAAGGTCTTCGACAAGCGCCATTCGGTCACGGGCTACCTGACCACCCCCGCCGACGCCGCGCCGGAGGCCGCTCCCGCCGCCATGTCGCTGCCGCAGACTGATGCCGAAGAGGTGACCCAATGACGTTCCGCATCGTGACCGGCCCGCTGATCGCCGCGGCGGCCTCGCTCTGGCTGGCGCTGCCCGCCGCCGCCGAGATCGACATCCAGCAGGTCGAGACTCCGCTGGGCTTCAAGGCCTGGCTGGTCGAGGAACCCTCGATCCCCTTCACCGCGCTGGAGATCCGCTTCAAGGGCGGCGCGGCGCTGGACGCGCCGGGCAAGCGCGGCGCGACAAACCTGATGGTCGGGCTGCTGGAAGAGGGCGCCGGCGCCTATGATGCCCAGGGTTTCGCCGCCGAGTCGGAGTCGCTCGCCGCGAGCTTCGGCTACGATTCGAGCCAGGACGCGGTCTCGGTCTCGGCGCGCTTTCTCACCGAAAACCGCGACGACGCAGTCGAGTTGCTGCGCCAAAGCCTGATCGAGCCGAGCTTTTCCGAAGCCGCGCTGACGCGGGTTCGGGCGCAAGTGATCTCGGGGATCCGCAGCGATGCCAAGGACCCCGACAGCATCGCCAGCGCGACATTCGACGCCGAGGTCTTCGGCGACCACCCCTATGCGACCGATGCCTCGGGCACGGTCGAGAGCGTCCGCGCGCTCACCCGTGACGACATCGTCGACGCCTGGAAAGGCGCCATGGCCAAGGACCGGGTCTATATCGCCGCGACCGGCGACATCTCGCCCGAGGAGCTCTCGGCGCTGATCGACAATCTTCTGGCCGACCTGCCCGACACCGGTGCACCTCTGCCCCAGGATTTTGACGTGCAGACCACGGCAGGGATCACGGTCGTGCCCTTCGAGACACCGCAGTCGGTGGCCCTCTTCGGACAGAAGGGGCTGAAGCGCGACGATCCGGACTTCTTCGCGGCTTATGTGATGAACACCATTCTCGGCGGTGGCGGCTTCGAGGCGCGGCTGATGAACGAGGTGCGCGAAAAGCGCGGCCTGACCTACGGCGTCTATTCCTACATCGTGCCAATGGACCATGCCGAGCTCTACCTCGGCCACGTCGCCTCGGCCAATGACCGCATCGGCGAGGCCATAGACGTCATCAAGGACGAATGGGCCAAGCTTGCCGAGAACGGCGTCACCGAGGCGGAGCTCGACCAGGCCAAGACCTATCTCACCGGTGCCTACCCGCTGCGCTTCGACGGCAACGGGCCAATCGCCGATATCCTCGTCGGCATGCAGATGGACGGGCTCACCCCCGATTACATCGCCACCCGCAACGACGAAATCGAGGCGGTGACCCTCGAGGACGTGAAACGCGTCGCCGCCCGCGTGCTGAAGCCCGACGCGCTGCGCTTTGTCGTTGTCGGCGAGCCCGAGGGCGTGGAGAGCACCGAGCCCGAGTGAGCCCCCTTCGCGGGAAAAGCCCTGGGCACAAGACAAAGGCGGGTCCGACATCGGACCCGCCTTCTCTCATTCAGGTTTCCCCCGGGGGCGTCTTGTGGGCGGATACATAACGGAGGAGCGGAGGCAGTGCCTCCACTCTATCCGTCGCTGGACTTCAGCCCAGCAGCCCGGCGTGACGCAATGCCGCGTCGATGCGGGCGCGCACCGGCTCGGTCACTGGCAGCAGCGGCAGGCGCACTTCCTCGTTGCAGAGGCCCAGACGGCTCATGGCGTATTTTGCGCCGCAGACGCCCGGCTCGGCAAAGATCGCCTGGTGAAGCGGCATCAGCTTGTCCTGCAGTTCCAGCGCCTTGGCATAGTCGCCCGCGAGCGTGGCCGCCTGCATCTGGGCGCAGAGCGCCGGGGCGACGTTCGCGGTCACCGAGATGCAGCCGATGCCGCCCTGGGCGTTGAAGCCATGCGCGGTGGCGTCCTCTCCCGAGATCTGCAGGAAGTCCGTGCCGCAGGTGATACGCTGTGCGCAGACCCGTGCCAGATCGCCGGTGGCGTCCTTGACGCCGACGATACGCGGCAGTTTGGCCAGCTCGCCCATGGTGGCGGGGGACATGTCGACCACCGATCGGCCGGGAATGTTGTAGATGATGATCGGAAGGTTCGCGGCGTCATGCACGGCGGTGAAATGCGCGATCAGCCCGGCCTGGGTCGGCTTGTTGTAATATGGGGTGACCACCAGCGCTGCCTGCGCGCCGACCTTTTCGGCGAACTGCATGAAGTGGATCGCCTCGGCGGTCGAATTCGACCCCGCGCCAGCGATCACCGGGATCCGGCCCGCGGCGGTTTTCACCACGCAGTCGATGACTGCCTCGTGTTCCTCGTAGCTGAGGGTTGGGCTCTCGCCGGTCGTCCCCACGGGCACCAGTGCCGAGCTGCCCTCGGCCACGTGCCAGTCCACGAGTTTCTTGAGCGCGTCGAAATCCACGACGCCGTCCTTGAACGGCGTGACCAGTGCTGGCATCGAACCTTTGAACATGACACGCTCCTTTAATGTTTATGTGTTCGCTTCGTAGCTGCGAGACCCCGGGCTGGAGGGAATGTGAATTGGATCACCCCCTGCCACGCGGTAATCTCCGCGGCGTGTCTATTCCTTTTCGTCAAGGAAATTGCAAGCTCATGTCGCGCCTCCGCGCCGCTCTCTTCGTGCTTCTTGCCCTGATTGCCACGCCTGCCCTGCCCGACGAGCGCCCGCTCGCCAAGGCCATGGCGGACATGCGGTCGGGCAACTGGGCCTCCGCTCTTATCGAGTCGCGGGGCGACGGCCAGGCCGCGCTCGACGTGGTGCTCTGGCACTACCTGCGCGCCAGCCGGGGCAACGCCGCCCAGGTGATGGATTTCATCACGCGCAACCCCGACTGGCCGGGCATGCCCTACCTGCGCGAGAAGTCCGAGATCGCCATTTCGGAATCCGATCTCGGCACCATCCGCGCGTTCTTCTCGGGCTACCTTCCGCAGACCGGCGCCGGGGCGCTGGCGCTGGCGCGCGCGCATCTGGCCGAGGGGCAACGCGGCGCCGCCGAGGCCGACGTCGTCATGGCCTGGCGCACCCTGCCGCTCAGCGCCGAAGAGCGCGCGACGTTCCTGCGCGACTGGCCCGATCTGCTGAAACCGCATCACGAGGCGCGGCTCGACATGGCGCTCTGGCAGGGCTGGGAGGACAATGCGCGGGCGCTTCTGCCGCTGGTCTCGGACGGCTGGCGCAAGCTCGCGGAGGCGCGGCTGGCGCTGCGCGCGCTGGATCCGGGCGTCGATAGCCGCATCGAAGCGGTGCCCGCGGCGCTGGCGAACGATCCGGGGCTGGCCTATGAGCGCTACCTCTGGCGTCTCCGCAAGGGCCGCGACGACGATGCCATCTCGCTGCTGCTCGAACGCTCGAGCAGTGCCGAGGCGCTTGGCGAGCCCTGGGCCTGGGCCGGGCGGCGCGACGACCTGGCGCACCAAAAAATGCGCCGGGGCGATGCCGAAACCGCCTATGCCATTGCCTCGCGTCACGGGCTGACCGAGGGCGACCAATACGCCGCGCTGGAATGGCTCTCTGGCTTCATCGCGCTGCGCTTCCTCGAAGATCCGCAGACCGCGCTGCGCCACTTCCGCAACCACGACGGGGCGGTGACCTCGCCAATCTCCAAGGGCCGTGCGGGCTACTGGATGGGCCGCGCGCTGGAAGAGCTGGGCGACACCGAGGGGGCGAAGCAGGCCTATGCGCAGGGCGCGCGCTACCAGACCTCCTTCTACGGGCTATTGGCGGCGGAGCGTGGCGGCATCGCGTCCGACCCGAAGCTGGCGGGAACCGAGAGCTTCCCCGACTGGCGCGCGGCGCCGTTTACCCAAAGCAGCGTCTACAGCGCCGCGATCCTGCTGCTGGCGTCGGGCGAGACGTCGCTGGGCGAGCGCTTCCTGACCCATCTCGCCGAAGGGCTCGACCGGCAGCAGATCGGCCAGCTCGGACAGATGCTGGCACAGATGCAGCGTCCGCACGTCGAGGTCATGGTCGGCAAGCGCGCGGCGCAATATGGGCTCGAGCTGGCCGGCCCCTACTACGCGCTGCACCCGGACCTGCTGAAGGTGGATTTCCCGGTCCCGCGTGAGATGGTGCTGTCGATCGCGCGGCGCGAGTCCGAGTTCGATCCGCGCGTGGTCTCGGGCGCAGGCGCGCGCGGGTTGATGCAGCTGATGCCCGGCACCGCCAAGGAGGTCGCGGGCTGGCTCGGCGTGCCCTACAGTTTCGAGGGCCTGCTGGACAACCCGGGCTACAACGCCAAGCTCGGCGCGCGCTACCTGCAGAGCCTGTCGCAGCAGTTCGACGGCAACCCGGTGATGATGGCGGCGGGCTACAACGCCGGGCCGTCGCGCCCGGTGAGCTGGATGAAGATCTTCGGCAACCCGCTGAAGGGTGAGATCGACATGATCGACTGGATCGAGCTGATCCCCTTCACCGAGACCCGCAACTACGTGATGCGGGTGACCGAGAGCCTGCCGGTCTACCGCGCGCGGCTGGGACTCGAGCCGCACCCAGTGCCGTTCAGCGAGGAGCTGACCGGCCATACGCTGCGGGTGGGGCAGTAGAAGCGCCCGGCGTGACGTGGCCTCACCCCTTCGCGCCGAGGCCCATCTGCATCAGCGTCTTGCGCACGGATTTGACGCCGTAGAGCGCATCCAGCGCCGTGGCGCGCGCGTCGCGCAGCAGCGGGGTCGACAGCATCGAGGCGCGGTTCAGCGCGGTGATCCCGGCGACGCGGGCACGGATGTCGGGCATCCGCTTGCGGGCGTAGGCGTCGAGCATCGACGCCTCGCCAAGCGCCTCGGGGCGCGCCACCGCGAGATCGTGCAGCACCTTCATGTCGGCCAGAGACATGTTCAGCCCCTGCGCGCCGATGGGGGGCACCACATGCGCCGCCTCGGCCACAAGCGCGAGGCGCTGGCCGGTCAGGCTCTCGGCGTGCTGCGCGATGATCGGCCAGATGGTGCGGCGCGAGGCCAGCTTCAGCGGGCCGAAATGGTGGCAGGACCGTTCGGACATGGCGGCCTCGAAGGCGGCCTCGTCCAAGGCCATCAGCGCCTCGGCCTTTGGCCCTTCCTCCATCCACACGACCGCCGAGGAGGGCTGGCCCTCGAAATCGGGCAGGGGAACCAGCGTGAACGGCCCGCCGGTTCGGTGAATTTCCGTCGAGACATTGCCATGCGGGATCGGGTGGGTGGTGGCGAAGGCAAGCGCCTTCTGTCCGAAGCGGGTGGTCTTCACGCCGATCCCCGCGGCCTCGCGCATCGGCGAATTGCGTCCGTCCGCGGCAATTACCAGCCGGGTGCGGATACGCCGGCCATCGCTGAGCGTGACGCGGGCCTCGGCCTCGCGGGTGAAGAGTGCGGTCGTGGCGGTGCCGGGCAGGAAGGTGACGCGCTCCATCCCGTGCAGGTGGGCCGACAGCTCGCGCCGCAGCAGCCAGTTGGGAAGGTTCCAGCCAAACGGCAGCTCGGAGATCTCGGCGCTGTCGAAATCCTTGACGATGCGGGGCTCGGGCAGCTCGCCGCCGGCGTCGACGATGCGCATCACCTGCAGCGGCATGGCGTGTGGGGCGAGGCGCTCCCAGAGGCCCGCCTCGGCGAGAAACGCCTGCGCCGGTTGCAGGAAGGCGGTGCTGCGCAGGTCGGCGCCCTGCGCCTCGCGCTCTGTCACCGGCGGCGCCGGATCGACGCAGAGCACGGAGAAGCCGGCGTTGCCGAAGGCGGCGGCCGCGGTGAGCCCGGCGATCCCGCCGCCCGAGATGAGAATGTCGTAATCCATGACCGCTCTCCTTTGCGCCCTTATCTAGGGCAGGCGGGCGGCCATGACCATGCGGCTTACTTGCCGACGGTGATCCAGAGCAGCATGAAGTAGCACACCGGCACCAGCGCCAGCGCGGTCATGGCAAGGCCCACGAGGCCGAAGGCCAGGGTGTTGACCACGGCGATCACCAGCAGCAGCGCGGCCACGAGGAAGAAGACGGCCTCGCCGCGAAGTCCGCGCTTGGCGGGGGCGTGGGTGTCCTGAACGGTGGTGAAGTCGGCTGCGGTCATGGGACTCTCCTGTCTGAAGCTGGGCAGGAGATAGGCAGGGAGCCTGCGTGCTCCCATGCCGAAAAATGTCGCAGCCCCCGCGCCGCGGCGGCGAGGCGGCCGCGGCGGCTCAGGAAAGCCGGGCGAGGAAAGCTGTCAGATCGTCCGTATGATGCTGGATATGTTCGCCTTGTCCGCGTTCGGGGGCGACATGGACGGTGCGCATGCCCATGGCGTGGGGTGCGGCAAGATTACGCGGATCGTCCTCGAACATCGCCGCGGTGCCGGTGTCGGTGCGGGAAAGGGCAAAGACCGTCTCGAAGGCCCTCGGCTCGGGCTTGGGGAGATATCCGGCGTGTTCGACGCCATAGATCGCATCGAAAGCGGCCGCGAGCCCGCGCGCTTCCAGCACCCGCGCCGCGTAGGGCGCGCTGCCGTTGGTGTAGACGATCTTGCGCCCCGGCAGGTTCGCGATCAGCTCGGCAAGGCGCGGGTCGGGCTCGAGTGCGTCGAAGGAGATGTCATGCACCTCGGTCAGATAGGCTTCGGGGTCGAGCTGGTGGTTTGCCATCAGCCCGGCCAGCGTCGTGCCGTGGTCCATCCACCAGCGCTTGCGCAGGGTGTTGGCCTCGGCTTTGTCGGCACCCGTCACCCGCATGACCACGTCGGTCATCTTGCGCTCGATCTGGTCGAAGAGCCGCACGGCCGGCGGATAGAGCGTGTTGTCGAGGTCGAAGACCCAGTGGCGCACATGGGAGAAATGCTGCTTTACCATGGCTGCACCCTACGCTCGGGCAAGCCGGCCGGCAATGCGCGGTGGGGCCGCAGGGCGACGCTGCGCGGCCTGCGGCCAAGCGGGGCGTTGATCCCGGCCCCCCGCTACCGCTATCTTGCTGCATCACCTATGAAGGACCGCCCCAGATGAGCCAGATCCGGACGCCGAACAAGGATGCCTACACGCTGATCCTCGAGGCTATCGACCAGGGGGTGTACCGCCCCGGCGACCGGCTGGTGGAGAGCGAGCTGGCCGAGCGATTCGGTGTCTCGCGCACGCCGATCCGCGAGGCGCTGCAGCGGCTCGAGACGCAATCGCTTCTGGCGCGCGACGGGCGCTCGCTGATCGTCGCCTCGCTCGATCACAACCAGATGGCCGAGCTCTACGTGGTCCGCACCGAGTTGGAAGGTCTGGCCGCCCGGCTCGCGGCGCGCCATGCCACCGAGGAAGAGGTGCAGGTGCTGCGCGACATGGTCGAGGACGACCGTGCCCTGCTCAACGATCCGGCGGCGCTGGCGCGGGCCAACCGCCGCTTCCACCGGATGATCCAGCTCGCCTCGCACAACCGCTACCTCGTGCAGCAGCTTGACCTCGTGCACCGCTCCATGGCGCTGATGGCGACGACCTCGCTGGCCGCCGAGGGGCGCGGAACAAACGCGCTGGCGGAACATGCGGCCATCGTTGATGCCATAGCCCGGCGCGACGAGGCGGCGGCAGACAAGGCGCTGCGCGAACATATCTCGGTGGCCTTCGTCACCCGTCTCAAGCTCGACAGCCGCAAGACCGCCTGATCCGTGCCAGCCGGAACCGTCACGGATCGCCCGCGGGAGCATCGGTGCCCGCGTGGTCCGGGGCCGAGTGCCCGTGGGTGGTCTTGTCCCAGTAGAAGGGCCGGCGCAGCGTCTCCCACAGCGCCTTGTAGAGCGCGATCGTTGCCAGCGGATAATAGAGGAACAGCGTCGGCACCCAAGGCAGGAGCCGCGGATGCGGGCTGCGCAGCACGCCGCCGAGGCCGATCAGGAGCATCACCGCCTCGGAGCCGAGCAGCAGCGTTGTGAGCGCCGGCAGCAGGTTGGCCGTGGCGGGGCCGAGCGCAGGGTAGGACGCCCCGAGTTGATAGAGCCAGAAGCCCCAGAGCAGCGGCGCCAGCAGCAACTGCAGCAGCGCGACGAGAAAGATGAGCTGCAGTCCCAGCATCCGCCAGGTGCCCAGCTCGCGCAGGCAGCGGCGGGGATGGCGCATGTGGACCCGCCAGGTGATCAGGTAGCCCTTGAGCCAGCGCGAGCGCTGGCGGATCCAGGGCCAGAGCCGGCAATTGGCCTCTTCCAGGGTGACCAGCGGCAACAGCTCGGTGCGATAGCCGAAGCGGGCCAGGCGGATGCCGAGGTCGGCGTCTTCGGTTACGTTATGCGCATCCCAACCGCCAACCCGGTCGAGCGCCTCGCGGCGGAAGAAGACGGTGGTGCCCCCCAGCGGGATCGCAAAGCCGAGCCGCGCAAAGCCGGGCAGCAGGATGCGGAACCAGGAGGCGTATTCGAGGGTGAAGCAGCGCGAGAGCCAGTTTGCCTTGGGATTGTAGAAGTCGAGAATACCCTGCACGCAGCCGATCTCGGGCGGGGCGCGGCTGAAATGCGCGACGAGGCGGCGCAGCTGGTCCGGGGCGGGGCAATCCTCGGCGTCGTAGACCCCGATGAGCGCGCCGCGGGCAAAGTTGAGCGCGTAGTTCAGCGCGCGGGGCTTGGTGGTTACGCCGCCGGGAGGCACCTCGACGATGCGCATCCACGGCGGCAGCGCCGCGGCGTCGAGCGTGGCGCGGGTGATCCTGTCCTCGGCCTCGAGCACCAGCAGCACCTCAAGCGCGGCGCGCGGGTAGTCGAGCCGATCAAGCCGCTGCACCAGCGTGGCGGCGATGGTTTCCTCGCGGTGCAGCGGGACAATGAGCGAAATGGAAGGGCATCCCGAGGGTCCACCCTCCGGACCGGTGGGGAGCGGGGGCATCGGGGCCATGCCGGCTCCGAAGGCGGCGAGCTTGGCAAGCTGCGTGACCAGCATCGTCGTCGCGGCCAGCGCAAGGGAAGCGCCAAAGAACATTGTCGGGGCGCTGAATAGCAGCGTCAGCAGCGCGGCCAGCGAAATGGCGAGCAGAGCGGCGCGCGAAGGCGGCAGCCGGTTCAGGTCGCGGCAGCTGAGATCGGCGGGAAGGCTGGTTTCGGCTTGCAACGCCATGTCCGCGGCGTGGCGCTCGGTGACCTCGGCGAAGATGTCCGCCTCGGTCGCGAGGGCCAGAACAACGCGGCTCTCGCTCTCGGGCAGCAGGGCGCGGACCCGGGCGAAGCCCTCGGGATGCGCCATGGCAAGCAGCAGCCCGTCATCGATCCGCAACCAGGGCAGCGCGCCGTGGCGCAGGCAGACATCGGGCGGCAGCAGACCCGCAAGCGCGGCGGAGGGCGGGGCGGTCAGCCGGGACAGGGCGGGCGCCCCGTGGCTGCGCGCCAGAGCGTCGCGCAGCTGTTCGGGCGAGACCCGTCCCTCGGCCTGCAGCAGGCGGGAGAGCGGATTGCGCTCGAGCCGGCTGCGGGCCAGCGCCTCGAGCGCCTGTACCGCGTCCAAGGCCCCGTCCTCGAGGAGGAGCGCGGTTATCGGACGGCCAAGATCGGACAGCCCACCGGCGCGCCGGCGAGTCTGGGACGTCGGAGGCGTGTCTTGCATGACAGGCTCCTGAACTCTCTGGATACAGGGAGTTCAGGGCATGTCGGTAAATCGAGTCTTAAATTGTGGCTCTCCGCGAAACAAATCGCGGGAAGATCACATGTTGTTCACGAACCGTTCGAACAGGTAGAAGCTGTCCTGCGGGCCGGGGCTGGCCTCGGGGTGGTGCTGAACCGAGAACACCGGCCGGTCCGTCATGCGAATCCCGCAGTTCGAGCCGTCGAAGAGACTCACGTGGCTCTCGACCACGCCGGCGGGCAGGGTCTGGCCGTCGACGGCGAAGCCGTGGTTCATCGAGGTGATCTCGACCTTGCCGGTCTCGAGTTCCTTGACCGGGTGGTTCGCGCCGTGGTGGCCGTGGTTCATCTTGATGGTCTTGGCGCCGAGCGCCAGCGCCAGCATCTGGTGGCCAAGGCAGATGCCGAAGATCGGCAGCTCGGTCTCGTCGAGGATACCCTTGATCATCGGCACGGCGTATTTGCCGGTGGCGGCAGGATCGCCCGGGCCGTTCGACAGGAAGACGCCGTCGGGTTTATGCGCCAGCACCTCGTCTTTCGTCGCGGTGGCGGGCAGCACCGTCACCTCGCAGCCGGCCGAGGCCAGGCAGCGCAGGATGTTGCGCTTGGCGCCGTAGTCGATGGCGACCACCTTCTTGCGCGGGTTGGTCTGAGCCTTGTAGCCGTCCGGCCAGGCCCACCGCATCTCGTCCCAGCGGTAGCTCTGGGCGCAGGTCACGTCCTTGGCGAGGTCGAGCCCGGTGAGGCCGGGGAAGGCGCGGGCGGAGGCGACCAGCGCCTCGACGTCGAAGACGCCTTCGGGGTTGTGCGCAATGGCGACGTGCGGCGCGCCCTGCTGGCGGATCGCCCGGGTCAGCCGGCGGGTGTCGATGCCGCCGATGGCGATGCGCCCGCGCGCCGCCAGCCAGTCAGAGAGCTCCTGCACCGCACGCCAGTTCGAGGACTGGGTCGGCATCCATTTCACCACCATGCCCGCCGCGACCGGATCGCCGGTCTCGTCGTCCTCGGGGTTTACCCCGGTGTTGCCGATGTGCGGGAAGGTGAAGGTGACGATCTGCCCGGCGTAGGACGGATCGGTCATGATTTCCTGGTAGCCGGACATCGAGGTGTTGAAGCAGAGCTCGGCCTGCGCCTCCCCCGTGGCACCGAACCCCTGTCCGTAAAACAGCGTCCCATCGGCGAGCGCGAGGCATGCGGTGGGCTTTTGGGGGGTGGCGAGCGACATGGCGCGACTCCTGTTCGGATCTGGGCGGGAAGCAAATCGCGCCATGCCTAAGGGAAGCGCTCGAAAGGGTCAAGCGCTGATTTCCTCAAATAAATATAGCAAAAACAATGGCTTCCATTGGTATAGGGCGGGATTGCGCCCTTTGGAGCCTTTCTGTAGTCTCGGGGCTTGGAAACGTAAGGGGATATCCTTTCCGATGGATTTGCGAGAACGCATCAAGGCCGCCACCAAACAGGCCATGAAAGACAAGGACTCCGAGCGGCTCTCGACGCTGCGCCTGATCACCGCAGCCGTGAAGGATCGGGACATCGCCGCCCGTGCCGAGGGCAATGACGACGGGGTCGAGGATGCGGAGCTGCTGTCGATCCTCGCCAAGATGGTGAAGCAGCGCCGCGAGAGCGCGCGCACCTACGAAGAGGGCGGGCGTCTCGACCTCGCCGAGGCGGAACTGGCCGAGATCCCGATCATCGAGGAGTTTCTCCCCAAGCCGCTGAGCGACGACGAGGTCTCGCAGGCGGTCGACGCGGCGGTCAAGGAAGTGGGCGCCAGCTCGATCCGCGATATGGGCCGGGTGATGGGCGTGCTGAAGACGCGCTATCAGGGCCGCATGGATTTCGGCGCCGTAGGGCCGATGGTCAAGGACCGGCTCGCGGCGGCCGGCTGAGGCACGTTCCCTCCAAGAAATTTGCACCTCTCTTCGAAGAGAGGTGCCGCGCGTTCAGGGGGCGGGGAATGCCTCCGCCACCTGCGAAACCTCGGTTGCATCGGCGATCCGGAAGCGCTGAACGAAGCGCGTCTTGAACCCGACCCGCCCGCGCCGGGCGCCGAAATTTTCCCCGTGGTTCAGCACGTAGAGAACAGCAGGCGTGCGGAATGGCACCAGCGTCCGCCCGGCCAGCGCCGCGAGATAGGGGAACATCCGGTGCTCATGCTGGGTCATCTCGCGCAGGAAATCCGCGCTCTGCGGCAGCGCCGGGTCGTGGTGCAGCGCGAGGCATGAGCCGCAGAGCTTCCAGAACGGCTTGCGCAGCGGCAGCGCGGCAGTCGGCGGTCCGGCCAGCGCGACGTCGCCGGTGGCGTGGTCCATGACGTAGCCCTCTTCGACAAGATAGCCCGCCTCCTGCCGCTCCAGCATTTCGGCCACGGTGCCGTCCCGCAGCAGGTCGTCGGCATCGAAACTCATGACGTAGGAGGGTCTCGTGACGATCTTTCCAAGGTGATCGCAGAGCGCCGCAAGCTTGCGCCACTTGTCGTTGCCGGGGGTCGGATCGTCGAAGGGCAGCCAGCTGATCCGCGCATCTGCGGCCAGCGCAGCGGGCAGGGTCGGGCGCTCCTGGCAGCAGATCACTGCCTTCCAGGCGCCTTGCTGCCGCCGGAAGCTCTCCAGCGTCTGCGCCAGCCGGGCGATCACCGCCTCCCAGTCGCCGACGTGGTGCGGGCCGACCAGAGGAATGAGAAAGAGCACCTGCTCGGCGCGGGGGCGCTGCCGTCCGGTTGTCGCGACCCGCAGCGCGAGCGCGGCGCGTTCCGAGGCCACGGGCGAGAGCTTTCCGGCCAGCGCCGGGCTCACGGCGGCGGCAAGGCGCAGCGCCCGGCGCTTCATCTTCTTGGTGGCAGGGACCTGGGCCATGGAAACCTTTCGCGCGGTCAGGGCCGCGCCAGATGCCGCAGCCGGTCGGAAAGCTCGAGATAGAGCATCTTGCGCTCCTCTTCGCTCAGAAAGGCGCCGATCTCAACCTCGCGTCCCGCGCCCTTGAGCGTGACGTAATGGGGCACCGGTCCGCCGGTCTCGTGCATCTGGGCAGTGACCCAATAGGTATTGCACTGCCAGTCCTGCGCCGCGCCCCGCGGGTTCTGGCGCAGCAACTGCGTGATCTGCGGCGAAAGCGTCAGCACCTCGACGATCTGCCGGTCCCGCTCGTTGCGGCGCAGCGCGTACCAGATGCCGCCGAGCGCTGCGAGCATGAAGGGCAGCAGCGCCCAGAGCAGATGCGTGCCGAGCAGCCCGTAGAAGGGGATCAGCGCCATGAAGAAGAAAATCCCGATGAAGGTGACGAAGCCCTTGGCCGAAAGCGACTGGTGCGGCCAGAGCGTCAGCTCGCCGCCCGTGTCGTCAGGGGCTGGGGTCCACCGGTAGGGCATGGGCGGAGACTAGCACCCGCGCGCGGCCTGTCGAAGGGAATTGCCGGTCAACCGCTGATCCTGCCGGACTCGAGCGCCGCGGCCCAGTCGTCGCGGCCGCCCTTGCGGGCAAGGGCAACCATGCGAGCGGGATTGTAGGGTATGTGCTGGTGCGCCACCTGCCAGCACTGCCTGCCGCGGGTCGGCATGGCCGTGGATGTCGGCGATCACAGCGAAGCGGTCGGGCAGGGTCATCGCGGTCTGCTCGGGACGCGGCCCCGCAAAGGAGAACCGGCCCCGAGGGTTTCCCCGGGGCCGGCGCTTGTCACTCTCTCTGAGCGTCAGCCGCTCAGTGGGCGGGATGCTTGTCCCAGTCCTCGCGCTTCGGCAGCTGCTCGAAGGTGTGCTCGGGCGGCGGCGAAGGCAGGGTCCACTCCAGCGTGTCCGCGTATTCGTTCCACGGGTTCGCGGCGGTGCAGGCGGCGCCTTTGCGCAGCGAGTGCCACATGATCCAGAAGAAGAACAGGAACGAGGCGAAGGAGATGATCGCGCCCCAGCTCGACACGTGGTTCCAGAGGGCGAATGCCTCGGGATAGTCGATGTAGCGGCGCGGCATGCCCTGGCGGCCCAGGAAGTGCTGCGGGAAGAAGGTCAGGTTCGCACCGATGAACATGACGTAGAAGTGTAGCTTGCCGGCCCATTCGGGGTACATCTTGCCGGTCATCTTGGGGAAGTAGAAATAGATCCCTGCGAAGATCGCGAACACCGCACCCAGCGACATCACGTAGTGGAAGTGTGCCACGACGTAGTAGGTGTCGTGGTAGGCACGGTCGACGCCTGCCTGGCTCAGCACCACGCCGGTCACGCCGCCCATGGTGAAGAGGATCAGGAAGCCGATCGCCCAGAGCATCGGCGTCTTGAACTCGATCGAGCCGCCCCACATCGTGGCGATCCAGCTGAATACCTTCACGCCGGTCGGCACCGCGATGACCATCGTCGCCAGCATGAAGTAGCTCTGCTGGGTCAGCGACATCCCCACGGTGTACATGTGGTGCGCCCAGACGACGAAACCAAGCGCGCCGATCGCGATGATCGCCCAGACCATCGGCAGGTAGCCGAAGACCGGCTTGCGCGAGAAGGTAGCGATCACGTGGCTGATGATGCCGAATCCGGGCAGGATCACGATGTACACTTCCGGGTGGCCGAAGAACCACAGGATGTGCTGGTAGAGGATCGGGTCGCCGCCGCCCGCCGGGTTGAAGAAGGTCGTCCCGAAGTTGCGGTCGGTCAGCAGCATGGTGATCGCGCCGGCCAGAACCGGCAGCGACAGCAGGATCAGCCAGGAGGTCACGAAGATCGACCAGGAGAACAGGGGCACCTTGAACAGCGTCATGCCCGGGGCACGCATGTTCAGGAAGGTGGTGATCATGTTGATCGCGCCGAGGATCGAGCTGGCACCCGAGACGTGCACCGCGAAGATTGCGAGGTCAGTCGAGAGGCCGGACTCAGTGGTCGAAAGCGGCGGGTAGAGAACCCAGCCGATGCCCGAACCGAGCTGGCCGTTGCCGCCGGGGGCGAAGACCGAGCAGACAGCCAGGGTCGAGCCGGTCACGTAAAGCCAGTAGCTGAGGTTGTTCATCCGCGGGAAGGCCATGTCCGGCGCGCCGATCTGCAGCGGCATGAAGTAGTTGCCGAAACCGCCGAACAGCGCCGGGATGACCACGAAGAACATCATGAGGATCCCGTGGCCGGTGATCATCACGTTCCACAGATGCCCATTGGGGGTACAATTCTCGACCGAAGTCGGGAATAGGCGTGCGCCCTCCATGCACATGAACTGCACGCCCGGGCTCATCAGCTCCAGGCGCATGTAGACGGTGAAGGCCACGGAGATGAGGCCCACGAATGCCGCGGTAATCAGGTAGAGAATCCCGATATCCTTGTGATTCGTGGACATGAACCATCGGGTGAAGAACCCGCGGTCGTCCTCGTGCTCGTGGCCGTGAATGGCTGCATCTGCCATTGCGTGCCTCCTGTTGGTCCTTGTTAGGTACGTCCCTCGCAAGGGCGCGCACTTACTCCTCCACGCCCCTCGTCTGGCAATCCTTTTAGATGCCGACCAACGGCCGGGCAATCATCTCCTTTGATCTAGATCAAAATTAATTGTCGCACCCCCCCCTTGCGCTTCTCGGGCGGCGGCTTCGCGACCCCGAGGCTCAGGCGGCGGGCCAGCGCGTCGCGAGACCGGCCATCAGCGCGCGGTCGGTGTCGTCGAGTGGGCCGCTGGCGCCAGGGCGGAAACGGTCGCGGAAGGAGGTGAGAAGCGCGGGGAGCTGTTCGGGCGCGACCCGGTAGCCAAAGCGCCAGGCGTCCTTCAGGAAATCGCCCGGCTCGGTGGGCGCGGCGCACACCGCTAGGCCCTTGGCGACGAGGCGGGACCAGTCGAAGAGCGGGCCCGGGTCGATCTTGCGCCCCGGCGCCATGCAGGCGTGGCCGATGACACGTTCGGGGGGAATCGACCAGCGCGCGAGGATGCCCGAAAGCAACACCTCCAGCGCCGCCATTTGCGCCTCGGGGAAGGGCTCGGCGCCGGTATTGGCGATCTCGATGCCGATGGAGCGGGAATTGACCTCTTCCACCGAGCCCCAAGCACCGAGCCCGGCGTGCCAGGCGCGCATTTCCTCGGTCACCAGCTGCCAGCAGGTGCCGTCGTAGCCAAGCACGTAATGGGCCGAGACGCCGGCCTCGGGGGAACACAGCCAATCGCGCGCCGCCTCCGCGCTCTTCATCGCGGTATAGTGCAGCACAACGAGATCGGGCCGCGCGCCGTAGCGTCGCGGCCCGAAATTGTCAGACGGGAACCAGATCGGGTCCAAGGCCCGGTTCAGTAGCCGCGCACCGCGCGGAAGGGCGCGGGATCCCAGCTGCAGGCGAAGCCGTCGCCATCCGGGTCGAGCCCGTTGCGGTCCTTCTCGGGGCCGCCGCCGGACAGGAAGGCTTCCTGTGCACGGTCGCTGGTCTCGTACTTGGCGCAGTTGCGCTGGCCCTTTTCTTCGGAGGCAAAGGCCGAGCGGCTGTAGAGCGGCGTGCCGACCGGGTTGTTGGTCTGCAGCGCATAGGCGACGATGTTCGGCGCATCCGAATCCGGCCGCGCCGGCAGATCGGTCGGGGCGACCACCTCGTATTGCGCGCGGTTCTGCTGGATCAGCGTCTTGTCGTCCTCGATGGTGCGTTCGGACGAGACCGCGTCAAAGCTGTTCTCTTCCGACAGGCCCGAGGAATCGGTGACCGACTGCGGCGCCGGGGTACCGGCTGTCGTGGGCAGCGGCGTGCCCGCGGGGGCGTCGAGCACCGAGGTCGCCGCGGCGACCGCCGGATCGTCGCTCCGCCCCGCCGGGGGGAGCTCCGAGGAGGTGACCGCCGGGCTGCTCTCGAGCACCGCGTCGCGCTGCGCACGCTCGGCCTGGTAGCTGTCGTAGTCGTTGAAGCCCGCCCCGCTGTCGGGGATCGGTGTGGTGCAGGCGGCGAGGGCCAGCAAGGCCGCGCCACCGAGGAGAATGCGTGTCATAACCGCTGCCCTAGTCCTTTTCTGGCGCCTTTTTTAAGGGGCCTTTACCACCATTTCGCCGGTTTTGCCACAAACCCGGCGGCTTGTTCCAGCGCGTAGGCGGTGTTCAGAAGATCACCTTCCTCCCACGGACGGCCGATCAACTGAAGTCCGAGCGGCAGGCCCTTGGAGTCCAGCCCGGTCGGAACTGCAACGCCCGGGAGCCCGGCAAGGTTCAGCGTGACGGTGAAAACATCCTGCAGGTACATCTGCACCGGGTCCGCGGTCTTCATCTCGCCGATGCCGAAAGCCGACGACGGGGTGGCCGGCGCGAGGATCGCGTCGACCCCTGCGGCGAAGGCATCCTCGAAGTCCTTCTTGATCAGCGTGCGGACCTTGCGGGCGCGGTTGTAGTAGGCGTCGTAGAAGCCTGCCGACAGCACGTAGGTGCCGACCATGATGCGGCGCTGCACCTCGAGACCAAAGCCCTCGGCGCGGGTCTTCTCGTACATGTCGTTGATGCCCTCGCCCTGCGCCAGCTTGGCACGGTGGCCGTAGCGCACCCCGTCGTAGCGGGCGAGGTTGGACGAGGCTTCCGCCGGCGCGATCACGTAATAGGCCGGCAGCGCGTACTTGGTGTGCGGCAGCGAGATCTCGACGACCTTCGCGCCGGCATCCTGCAGCATCTTCGCGCCCTCGTCCCAGAGCTTGGAGATCTCCTCGGGCATGCCCTCGACGCGATACTCCTTGGGAATGCCGATGGTCTTGCCGCGGATGTCGCCGGTCAGCATGGCCTCGAAGTCGGGCACGGGCAGGTCGGCGGAGGTGGAATCCTTGGGGTCGTGGCCGCACATCGCCTGCAGCATGATCGCCGCGTCGCGCACGTCCTTGGTCATCGGGCCGGCCTGATCGAGCGAGCTGGCATAGGCGACGATGCCCCAGCGCGAGCAGCGCCCGTAGGTCGGCTTGATGCCGGTGATGCCGGTGAAGGCGGCGGGCTGGCGGATCGAGCCGCCGGTGTCGGTGCCGGTGGCCGCAAGGCAGAGGTCCGCCGCAACCGCCGAGGCCGAGCCGCCCGACGAGCCGCCTGGGGTCAGCTGGGTGTCATCGCCGGTCCGTTTCCACGGGTTCACCGCAGGGCCGTAGCAGGTGTTCTCGTTCGAGCTGCCCATGGCGAACTCGTCCATGTTGAGCTTGCCCAGCATGACCGCGCCGGCGTCGAAGAGCTGGCTGGTCACGGTCGACTCGTACTCGGGGGTGAAGCCCTCGAGGATCGCCGAGGCCGCCTGCGACGGCACGCCCTTGGTGCAGAAGAGATCCTTCACGCCGATCGGAAGGCCGCACATGGCGGGCGCATCGCCAGCCTTGATGCGCGCGTCGGCGGCCTTGGCCTGCTCCAGCGCGATCTCGGGGGTCTTGTGCACGAAAGCGCCGAGCGCATCCGCGCCCTCGATGGCCGAAAGGCAGGCTTCGGTCAGCTCCACCGAGGTCACGTCGCCCTTGCGCAGCGCGTCGCGGGCCTCGGACAATTTCATCTTGGTCAGCTCGGTCATTCCACCACCTTCGGCACGGCAAAGAAGCCCTCGCGGGCATCGGGGGCGTTGGCGAGGATCTTGTCCTGCATGCCGCCGTCGGTCACGCCGTCGGCGCGGCGCTTCAGGCGCATCGGGGTCACCGAGACCATCGGCTCGACGCCCTCCACGTCCACCTCGTTCAGCTGCTCGATGAACTCGAGGATGTTGCTGAATTCCTGTGCCAGCGCCGGAAGCGCCTCGTCTTCCACGCGGATGCGTGCCAGCTTGGCGACACGCGCCGCCGTCTGAATGTCGATCGACATGGGTTCCCCCTGTCCGTGAATGTCCGTCAAAGTCCCGTTGCCTTTACCCCCCCACGCATCGCCCCGCAAGGCGCAGAGAGGGGGCCAGGGGGCGGGTTCCCGGAATCACGGTCGAGCCGCCGGTCGGATGCCGCGCCCCGGCAGGCGCGCGTAGGGGCGACGCTGCGCCATGTGTCGAACGCTCCCCGCTCGACAGGCTCATTCCCGCGCGCTAGGTCAGGCCCTGTTCCATTTCCCAGCAACAAGACCTCCCGAGCCGTGTCCCAGTTCTTCTCCCGCCTCTCCGTGCTGCCGCTGCTGCTGGCCGCCTCGCTTCTCTCGGCCTGCGCGGCTGCGCGCGATCCGCATGTGCCCGCCCCGCCGCCCTCGGAATACGCCGCGCTGGCGCAGTCGATCCAGAATCTTGGTCCCGGCGTCGATCCCGAAGAGGCGCAGCGGATGGCGCGCATCTCGATCGACTACCCGCGCGAGCTCGCAGTGGCGTGGAACGTGACCGACCCGGCCTACATCCACAACATCAAGGTCAACAACGGCACCCGACCCCGCGGGCTGTGCTACCAGTGGGCGGACGATCTGCAGGCGCGGCTCGAGCAGGAGAACTTCCGCACCCTCGACCTGCACCGCGGCATCGCCAACGCGATGAAGACCTTCCGCATCGAGCACAGCTCGGTCATCGTCAGCCAGAAGGGCGGCACGATGAAAGAGGGGATCGTTCTCGATCCCTGGCGCTTCGGGGGCGAGCTCTACTGGGGGCCGGTGGTGGATGACCACAAGTACCCCTGGGTCGAGCGGCAGGAGGTCTTTGCCACCAAGCGCGCGCTGCGGCTACAGGAGGGCTGAGCGCTACTCCAGCGTATAGGGCAGGATGTCCCGGCGCTCGGGGTGAATGGAAATCCGCTTCTCAAGCGGCGGCACCGAGCGTTGGTGACAATCGGTGCGCTCGCAAATCCGGCAGGAGATGCCGATCGGCTCGAAGGCGCGGTCCTGCCCCAGATCCAGCCCGTCGGCATAGACCAGCGCGCCGGCGTGTTTCACCTCGCAGCCGAGCGCGATGGCAAAGCGCCGCACCGGTGCGCCAAAGCGGCCCGCGGGCTTGGTCACGTCGCGCGCCAGCAGCACGTAGCGCACCCCGTCAGGCGTTTCGGCGAGCTGGCGCAGGAACTGGTTCGGCGTCTCGAAGGCCTGGTGCACGTTCCACAGCGGGCAGGCGCCGCCGAAACGGGCGAACTGCAGCCGGGTCGAGGAGTGCCGCTTGGTGATCGTTCCGGCCTGATCCACCCGCGCGAAAAAGAATGGAATGCCTTTTGCGCCGGGTCGTTGAAGCGTCGAGAGCCGGTGCGCCACCTGCTCGACCGAAGCGCCGAAGCGCGCCGCCAGAAGCTCCAGGTCATGCCGGGTCTCCTGCGCGGCTTCCAGTAGCCGCATATAGGGCATCATCACCGCACCGGCGAAGTAATTGGCGAGCCCGAGCTTGGCGATGGCACGGGCCGTGTCGGACTGGAAACGGGCCAAATCGAGCGTCGCCTCGAGCAGCTTGTCCTGCCGCAGCAGCGCCACCTGGATCAGCATCTGGAAGGTCAGCGTCTCGGGCTGCGCCAGCGACGACATGGTCAGCACCCGCTGCTCGGCGTCATAGCTGCGCAGCGGCGCGGATTGCGAGAATTCCAGGGTGATGCCGCGCTCGCGCAAGTGGGCGATGACCGCCCCGCGCAGGTCGGCGCCGCCCTCTCCCAGCGAATGCGCGTAGTGCTCGGCGGCGCGGTCCACCGCGTCGATGTAATTGTCGCAATAATGGAAGAAGTCGCGCACCTCTTCCCAGGGCGACGGCTGCATCTGCGTGCCCTCCCGCCCCAGCGCCTCGTCGAGCGAGGCCAGCCGCTCGTGGGTCTGCCGATAGGCGCGGTGCAGTTCGAGAAAGGCCCGGGCGAGGGCGGGGGCATTGGAGGCGGTGAGCCGCAGGTCGGCCAGCGGCGGCGCATGCTCGCCGAAGACCGGGTCGGCCAGCGCCTCGCGCATGTCCGAGATCAGCCGCTCCGAGTCGCCTTGGCCCAGCTCTGTGACGTCGAAGCCGAACTCCTGCGCCAGCGCCAGCACCACCGTGGTCGAAACCGGGCGGTTGTTGTTCTCCATCTGGTTGAGATAGGGCAGCGACACGCCGAGTTTCCCGGCAAAGTCCTTTTGCGTCAGCCCCAGCCGCCCGCGCAGGTCGCGCAGCTTCGCGCCCGCGTAGAGTTTTCGTGTCGCCATGTTTGCACCTTTGCCCCCATCTCTGGCAATTTTGCAAACTCACCCGGCGGCGTCCAGCCCCCCGAGCCGACGTTCGCGGCGGATCACCAGCAGGATCGAGATCACCGAGCCGACGGCGGTCGCCAGCATGAGCCAGAGCAGCGGCCAGGCGCCCGTGCCCGGTTGCAGAAGCGCCCCCGCCAGCGCCGAGAGCGCGGCGCCGCCGCCGATCATGATCGCCCCGCCAAGGCCCGAGGCGGTGCCCGCGAGATGCGGCCGCACGGAAAGGGTGCCCGCCGTGGCATTGGGGATGGTCATGCCGTTGCCAAGGCCGACAAGGGTCATGAAGCCGAAGAAGATCAGCGCCGAGCCACCGTCGGTCAGCGCGAAGGTGAGTAGTGCGGCCGCGAGTCCGCCGGTGAGGATCAAGGAGCCCCAGAGGATCATGCGGTTGAGGCCGACCCGCGCCGAATAGCGTCCCGAGATTCCGTTCCCGATGAAATACCCCACGGCAGGGGCGCCGAAATGCACACCCAAGGATGCCGGGCTCAGCCCGTAGACCTCGGAGCCGACAAAGGGCGCGCCGCCGAGGTAGGAGAAGAAGGCGCCCGAAGAGAGCGCGCAGGCCATGGCGTAGCCCCAGAAGCGCGGGCTCTTCAGCAGCTCGGGGTATTCGCGGAACTGCGCGGCCAACGACAGGCCGCTGGAGACCGAGGTCTCGCCGAGGTCGCGCCAGCTCAGCCAGAACACCGCACCGCCGAGCGCGAAGAGCAACCAGAAGATCGCCTTCCAGCCCAGCAGCTCGCCGAGCGCGCCGCCGATCACCGGGCCAACCATCGGAACCACCGCGACGCCCATGGTGACATAAGCGATCATCGAGGCGGCCTCTTCCTGGCCGACCATGTCGCGCACCACGGCGCGGCTCAGCACCATGGCCGTGACGATCACCGCCTGGCACATGCGGAACAGCAAGAAGAGCGTGATGTTGCTGGCGAAGATGCATCCCAGCGTTGCCAGCATGAACAACGCGACCCCCCAGAGAATCACCGGCCTGCGGCCCAGCTTGTCCGAGATCGGCCCGATCAGTATTTGCAGCGCGGCATTGACCCCGAGGTAGATCGCAACCGAAAGCTGCATCAGCCGGTACTCGGTGTCGAAATAGGCCGTCATCTGCGGCAGCGACGGCAGAAAAACGTTCATCGCCAGCGCCGACAGCCCGGCAAGCAGGACTAGCGTGACAAGATGCGGTGGGGTCGAGGGGTCGAGAAAGCGCCCGCGCGATGATGTGCTCATGAGGTTTCCGTATGTCGCGCGCTTCTCAAAGTCCACGTGTATCACATCAGTGGGACGATATTTGCTGATTTGCTATTTGCTATCACGGCTGTTTTCAAGATTTGCAAATTTGCCGAATTTGACTTGAGCGGTGGGGCCTCCACTGTATGGTCCGGGCAAACGGAGAGGACTGGCCATGAAAGACATTCTTCACGAACTGGAGGCGCGCCGCGCAGACGCCCGCCTCGGCGGTGGGCAGAAGCGGATCGACGCGCAGCACGCCAAGGGCAAGCTGACCGCGCGCGAACGCATCGAGCTCCTGCTCGACGAGGGCAGTTTCGAAGAATACGACATGTTCGTCTCGCACCGCTGCACCGATTTCGGGATGGAGAACAACCGTCCCAGCGGCGACGGGGTGATCACCGGCTGGGGCACGATCAACGGCCGCATGGTCTATGTATTCAGCCAGGACTTCACCGTCCTTGGCGGGTCCGTCTCGGCCACTCACGCGATGAAGATCTGCAAGATCATGGACATGGCCATGCAGAACGGCGCGCCGGTGATCGGGCTCAACGACTCCGGCGGCGCGCGCATCCAGGAGGGGGTCGACAGCCTCGCGGGCTATGCCGAGATCTTCCAGCGCAACATCATGGCCTCGGGGGTGATCCCGCAGATCTCGGTGATCATGGGGCCCTGCGCCGGCGGCGCGGTCTACTCGCCGGCGATGACCGACTTCATCTTCATGGTGAAAGACACCTCCTATATGTTCGTCACCGGCCCCGACGTGGTGAAGACGGTGACCAACGAGGTGGTGACCGCCGAGGAGCTGGGCGGCGCGACCACCCACACCCGCAAATCCTCGGTCGCCGACGGCGCCTTCGAGAATGATGTCGAGGCGCTTGCCGAGGTGCGGCGCCTTGTCGACTTCCTGCCGCTGAACAACCGCGAGAAGCCGCCGGTGCGGCCCTTCTTCGACAACGTGGAGCGGGTGGAAAGCTCGCTCGATACGATCATCCCGGAAAACGCGAACCAGCCCTACGACATGAAGGAGCTGATCGGGAAGGTCGCCGACGAGGGTGACTTCTACGAGATCCAGGAAGAGCACGCCAAGAACATCATCACCGGCTTCATCCGACTCGAGGGGCAGACCGTCGGCGTGGTGGCCAACCAGCCGATGGTGCTCGCGGGTTGCCTCGACATCGACAGCTCGAAGAAAGCCGCGCGCTTCGTCCGCTTCTGCGACTGCTTCGAGATCCCGATCCTGACCTTCGTCGACGTGCCGGGCTTCCTGCCGGGGACCTCGCAGGAATACGGCGGCGTCATCAAGCACGGCGCCAAGCTGCTCTTCGCCTTCGGCGAGGCGACGGTGCCGAAAGTGACCGTCATCACCCGCAAGGCCTATGGCGGCGCCTACGACGTGATGAGCTCCAAGCACCTGCGCGGCGATGTGAACTATGCCTGGCCGACCGCCGAGATCGCGGTGATGGGAGCCAAGGGGGCGACCGAGATCATCCACCGCGCGGACCTCGGCGACGCCGAGAAGATCGCCAAGCATACGGCGAGCTACGAGGACCGTTTCGCGAACCCCTTCGTCGCGGCGGAACGCGGCTTCATCGACGAGGTGATCCAGCCGCGCTCCACCCGTCGCCGGGTGAGCCGCGCCTTCGCGATGCTGAGGAACAAGAGCCTTAGCAACCCGTGGAAGAAGCACGACAATATTCCCCTCTGACTCGGAGGCCGCGATGCAGGTGAAGGGATGGCACGTGGCACGCGAGGGCGAGGCGGTAACGCTTGCCCGGCGCTGTCCGGCGCGCTTCGATCTAAAGGTCGAGACGCTGCTGCCGCCGGTGGGCCGGCTCGATCGGCTGGCGCATCAGGTGCGGCAGGACATGTGGCGGGCGCTGCGCGACCTGCGCGGCTTCGCCCCGGTGGTGCGCGTGACGCCCCGCGAAGGCGGCGTCACCGTCGAAGCGGGCGGAGAGGTGGCCGGCGCCGTGCCGCGACAAGCCGTCGAAGCGCGCATCGCCGACGTTCTGGAAGATCGCGCCAACCGGGCGCGCTGGGTGAACTGGGCGGCCTGAGTTGCCGCGTAAGATGAGGAACGGGAGGTCCTTGTGACGCTCGATTGCACGAGGCTGAGCAAGATCGGGACTCTGGCTCTGGCGCTTGCCATGACGCCGGGCCTGGCCACGGCGCTAGAGGAGAGCGTCGTGGCAGTGCCCTCGGGCATGCCGGTCACCTTTTACGACGCGCTGTGGGATGCCTCGGCCGCGATCAAGCGCTTCCGCTTTCTGGCACCGCAGATCGGCGGTGCGACCCCTCGCAGCTTCGACGAAGTCGCCGCCGACATGCAGCATCTTTGCGACAGTTTCGCCCTGCCGCAGCTCGGAGGCGCGGAGGTGATTCCGTCCCTGATCGTCATTTCGCTCATGGCCGAACCAGTTGCCCATGGGGAAAGCGCACCTGAGATCCGTCAATATTTCGAAGCCTATAGCCCCCGAAACGGGGTCTGTGTCTGGGAGGCGTTCTGATGTTGTTCTCGTCGTGCGCGGAAATCCGCTCAGATTTCTCCAATTTTGTGCCCCCCGATCGGAAAAATCTGCCGACGAAGCGAGTTACGTATTTCTTTTTCGTAACTTGCGCTATGTTGGGGGGTGATTGCACATTCGCAGTCGAAACACCCGAACGAGGGCAGACCGGGCCGCAAGGTTCCGTAGGGCCCAGAGAATCTGACAGGAGAATAAGATGTCCAAGAGCATCCATCTGCTTGCAATGCTTGGCTTCGTCGCAACCCTTTCCGCTTGCGGCGGCCAGCAGGAAGAAGAATACGTGGTTGTGGATCCGGAGCCCGTTACCGCGGAGCCCGTTTACACCGGCAAGTACAAGTAACTTGTCGCCGGGGCGGGCCTTCGGGTCCGTCCCGCACTCCCGGCCCCGCAGGGCCGCATCTCACCGCCCGCTTCCACGGGCCCTTATAGAGGGGGGCCCGGTATGCTGAAGCACCGCGGCTTTCCGAGCCGACTTCCTGGCACGGACTTTCAATTCACCATCCGCCGCGCGAACCCCAAGGGGATCACCGCCATCATCCGGCGGGAGCGCTTCCGCGACCGCAAGGCGGCGGACAAGCGCGCCGACCTGGCCTTCATGGCCTCGCTCTGGGCGCACTTCGGTACCGAACCTTTCGAACGTGGCAATCTCGACGCCGGGCGGCTTTCCTGGCTCTTCGGCCGCGAAGTGCTGCCCTACGATGATCCCTTCGACCCCGAGAGCTACGAGGCGATGCTGGTGATCAACGAGGCCGCCGCCCGCGCGTCTTTCCCCGAGGCTTTCGACGAGAACGACGAATGGGCGTAAACTCGCTCTTCCTTTCGCGCCATGCGCGAAAAGGGGCCGGTCTGGCCTATCCTACGGGGTATGGCTTTGACCGGGCCGGCGAGTCGTGCACTCTCAAGACGTTGCGGGCAATGACGCAGTCTCTGGCTGCGCCCATTGCTCGCCGTTACCCTTCCCCTCGCGGGCGTTGCGGCACATCCCCTGACCGCGCGCCCGCTTCTTTTTTCTCTCCGTCCGAACAAGGTGCCCGTCTGACGGCGCAGGCAGATCGCCGCGCCGCGCAAAGAGCTTCGGACGGGGGCATTCCGTCGCGTCAGTGGGGCGGGAAATGCGCGGGGTTGCGCCCGCAGGGCGCCCTGCGTCGGCGGAGCGGCGCGCATGCCGCAAGAAAACGAAATGATGTGTGGAACCTTCACCAAATCCGTGGCGTTGAAGAGCAAGTTCAACTTACACAAATCGGGGAGTGTCCCTCATGCAAAACGTTATCCGTATCCTTGCCGTCCTTGGTGTCTTTGGTGTCGCTGCTTGCGAGAACTCCGACCTCCAGCGCGGCGCAATCGGCGCAGGCAGCGGCTATCTCATCGACCGCGCGGTCGGCGGTGACGGCATGGTCGGCGCAGCGGTTGGCGCAACCGCGGGCGTGGTCTGCGACGACGTCACCCCGCAGTACTGCAACTAATCTGACGCGGCACGGCGGCGGCGTTCGCCGCACGCCGGCTTACACGTTTTCCAAGGCCACCGGAGCAATTCGCTCCGGTGGCCTTTTTGCTGTCCTCAGCCAGCATTTTGCCGAAGCCGCGGCGCTGCCCGCCGGCCAAGAAACGCAACGAAAGGGAGAGACATGTTCGACAAGATCCTGATCGCCAACCGCGGTGAGATCGCCTGCCGGGTCATCAAGACCGCGCGCAAGATGGGCATCAAGACCGTGGCGGTCTATTCGGATGCCGACAAGCACGCGCTGCATGTCGAAATGGCCGATGAGGCGGTGCACATCGGCCCGCCGCCCGCCAATCAGTCCTACATCGTGATCGACAAGATCATGCAGGCGATCAAGGACAGCGGCGCGCAGGCGGTGCATCCGGGCTACGGTTTCCTGTCGGAGAATCCCAAGTTCGCCGAGGCGCTCGAGGCGGCCGGTGTCGCCTTCATCGGCCCGCCCAAGGGCGCGATCGAGGCGATGGGCGACAAGATCACCTCCAAGAAGATCGCGCAGGACGCGGGCGTCTCGACCGTGCCCGGCTACATGGGGCTGATCGAGGACGCCGACGAGGCGGTGAAGATCTCGGGGGAGATCGGTTATCCCGTCATGATCAAGGCCTCGGCGGGCGGCGGCGGAAAGGGCATGCGCATCGCCTGGACCGACGAGGAGGCGCGCGAGGGCTTCCAATCGTCCAAGAACGAGGCGGCCAGCTCCTTCGGCGACGACCGCATCTTCATCGAGAAATTCGTCACCCAGCCGCGCCACATCGAGATCCAGGTGCTCTGCGACGCGCATGGCAATGGCATCTATCTCAACGAGCGTGAATGCTCGATCCAGCGACGCAACCAGAAGGTTGTCGAAGAGGCGCCGAGCCCCTTCCTCGACCCCGAGACCCGCAAGGCGATGGGCGACCAGGCCGTCGCCCTGGCCAAGGCGGTGGGCTACACCAGTGCCGGAACCGTCGAATTCATCGTCGACGGCGACAAGAACTTCTACTTCCTCGAGATGAACACCCGCCTGCAGGTGGAGCACCCGGTGACCGAGCTGATCACCGGCGTCGATCTTGTCGAGCAGATGATCCGCGTCGCCAACGGCGAGCCGCTGTCGATCACCCAGGACGACGTGCAGATCAACGGCTGGGCCATCGAGAACCGGCTCTACGCCGAGGATCCCTATCGCGGCTTCCTGCCCTCGATCGGCCGCCTGACCCGCTATCGGCCACCCGCCGAGGGCGAGCTGCTGGGCGGCGTCGTGCGCAACGACACCGGCGTCTTCGAGGGCGGCGAGATCTCGATGTACTACGACCCGATGATCGCCAAGCTCTGCACCTGGGCGCCGACCCGCGAGCAGGCCATCGAGGTCATGCGCAACGCGCTCGACAGCTTCGAGGTCGAGGGCATCGGGCACAACCTGCCGTTCCTTGCCGCGGTCATGGACCACGAGCGGTTTGTCTCGGGCAATATCACCACCGCCTTCATCGCCGAGGAGTATCCCGACGGTTTCCAGGGCGTCACGCTGGGCGCTGACGCGCTGCGCGATGTTGCCGCCGCCTGCGCCGCGATGAACCGCGTCGCCGAGATCCGCCGCACCCGAATCTCGGGCACGCTCGACAACCACGAGCGGCAGGTGGGCGACCATTGGAACGTGTCGCTGCAGGGCGAGAGCCTCGACGTGGTGCTGGCCGCAGACAAGCAGGGCACAACGGTGAAATTCGAGGATGGCGCGGAAATTCGCGTCACCGGCGACTGGACCCCGGGCCACGCGCTCGCGCACATGCAGGTCAACGGCAAGCCGCTGGTGCTGAAGGTCGGCAAGATCTCGGGCGGCTTCCGCATCCGCACCCGTGGTGCCGACCTCAAGGTGAACGTGCGCACCCCGCGTCAGGCCGAGCTCGCACGGCTGATGCCCGAGAAGCTGCCGCCCGACACCTCGAAGATGCTGCTCTGCCCGATGCCGGGTCTCATCGTGAAGGTGAACGTCTCGGAGGGCGACGAGGTGCAGGAGGGCCAGGCGCTCTGCACCGTCGAGGCGATGAAGATGGAGAACATCCTGCGCGCCGAGCGCAAGGGCAAGGTCTCCAAGATCAACGCAGGCCCCGGCGACAGCCTCGCCGTGGACGACGTGATCATGGAGTTCGAGTGATCCATGGCGGACGGGGGGCACATGGTGGCAGACGGGGCAGGGCGCCACGCCCGAGGCCGACCGCTGCCGTGCGCCCCTCGGTCTGTCCGGATCGCCGGTCTGGCTGACTGGCTTGGCTTATTGGCTCGGCGCGTATGGCTCGCGCAGCGTGTCGCGACGGTCGCGGACCTCCTGCTGGCGCAGCGGCTGCTTGTCGATCGACCGGGTGATCTCGCGCACGTCCCAGGGGCTGGCCTTGCGGATGATCACCGAGCCGTCCTTGGCCAGCTGCATCAGCATGAAGCCGCGCGGCCGCATGGCGCGGCGGATCGGGCTGCGCGCGGCCGGGTCGGTGTCGGTGATGACCACCACGTCGCGCTCGACCAGCACGTCGAGCCGCTCGGTGATCAGCTGCATCTGCTGCACGTATCGCGGATCGCTGGGGTTGTCGGCAAAGACCAGAAGGGGCCGCTTGAGCCAGAGAAACTCGTCGAGCGTGGTCTCGCCCGCCGGGCGGATCGACTCGTCGAGGCTCGGCGTTTCCGCGCTCTGCGCCGCGCCGAGTCCCGCGGTGAGCGTCAGAAAGGCAAGCAGGACAAGGGCAATACGGCGTGTCATGCAACAAGATATAGGCAAGCGGGGCGCCACTGCACAGGCCCTGCCTGCTTGGGTGACGAAAAAATTAGCCGCCGCCTGACCGCGGCAGCTCGCGCGTGAACGAAGGGGTGCTGCGCGCGCCGGGACCGCCCGGCCCGACGCCCGCTAGGAGAGAGGACGAGACGATGACGGCGAAGAAGGACGATTGGCGCCAGCTCGCGGAGAAGGAACTGAGAGGGCGTCCGCTGGACGATCTGACCTGGCACACGCTCGAAGGCATCGACGTGCAGCCGCTCTATACCGCCGAAGACACGGCGGATCTGCCACACATGGGCACGCTGCCGGGCTTCGGTCCGTTCACCCGCGGGGTGAAGGCGACCATGTACGCGGGCCGTCCCTGGACCATCCGGCAATACGCGGGCTTCTCGACCGCCGAGGAGTCGAACGCCTTTTACCGCAAGGCGCTGGCGGCGGGGCAGCAGGGGGTTTCGGTCGCCTTCGACCTCGCCACTCACCGCGGCTATGACAGCGACCACGCGCGGGTGGTCGGCGATGTGGGCAAGGCGGGCGTTGCCATCGACAGCGTCGAGGACATGAAGATCCTCTTCGACGGCATCCCGCTCGACAAGATTTCCGTCTCGATGACGATGAACGGCGCGGTGATCCCGATCCTCGCCAGCTTCATCGTCGTCGGCGAAGAGCAGGGCCACGACCGCTCCGTGCTCTCGGGGACCATCCAGAACGACATCCTCAAGGAGTTCATGGTCCGCAACACCTACATCTACCCGCCCGAGCCCTCGATGCGGATCATCTCGGACATCATCGAGTACACCTCGAACGAGATGCCGAAATTCAACTCGATCTCGATCTCCGGCTACCACATGCAGGAGGCTGGCGCGAACCTCGTGCAGGAGCTGGCCTACACGCTCGCCGACGGGCGCGAATACGTGCGCGCCGCGATCAATGCCGGGATGGATGTCGACAAGTTTGCAGGGCGGCTGTCGTTCTTCTTCGCCATCGGCATGAACTTCTTCATGGAGGCGGCCAAGCTGCGCGCTGCGCGCACGCTCTGGCACCGCATCATGACCGAGTTCGGCGCCAAGTCCGACCGCTCGAAGATGCTGCGCACCCATTGCCAGACCTCGGGTGTCAGCTTGCAGGAGCAGGACCCCTACAACAACGTCATCCGCACCGCCTACGAGGCGATGAGCGCGGTTCTGGGCGGCACCCAGTCGCTGCACACCAACGCGCTCGACGAGGCGATCGCGCTTCCCACCGAGTTCTCGGCCCGGATCGCGCGCAACACCCAGCTCATCCTCCAAGAAGAGACCGGGGTGACCAATGTCGTCGATCCGCTGGCGGGCTCATACTACGTGGAAAGCCTCACCAACGAGCTGATCGAGAAAGCCTGGGCGCTGATCGAGGAAGTCGAGGAGATGGGCGGCATGACCAAGGCCGTGGCCTCGGGCATGCCCAAGCTGCGCATCGAGGAGACCGCCGCGCGCCGTCAGGCGCAGATCGACCGCGGCGAAGAAGTGATCGTCGGGGTCAACAAGTACCGCAAGGACAAGGAAGACCCGATCGACATTCTCGACATCGACAATGCCAAGGTGCGCGAGAGCCAAGTCGCCAGGCTGGAGCATGTCCGCGCCACCCGCGATCAGGCGAAATGCGACGCCGCGCTGGCCGAGCTCGAGCGGCGCGCGAAGGAGGGCGGCAACCTTTTGGAAGCCGCGGTCGAAGCCGCCCGTGCGCGGGCCTCTGTCGGAGAGATTTCCATGGCCATGGAAAAGGAATTCGGACGTCACCGCGCCGAGGTTAAGACCCTCGCCGGGGTCTATGGCGCGGCCTACGAGGGCGACGAGGGCTTTGCCCAGATCCAGCGCGATGTTGAGAGCTTCGCCGAGGCGGAAGGCCGCCGCCCGCGGATGCTGGTGGTGAAGATGGGGCAGGACGGGCACGACCGCGGCGCCAAGGTCATCGCCACCGCCTTTGCCGACATCGGCTTCGACGTCGACGTCGGCCCGCTCTTCCAGACCCCGGAAGAGGCGGCGCAGGACGCCATCGACAACGATGTGCACATCGTCGGCATCTCGTCGCAGGCTGCGGGCCATAAGACGCTCGCCCCGCAGCTGGTGCAGGCGCTGAAGGATCAGGGCGCCGAGGACATCATCGTGATCTGCGGCGGCGTGATCCCGCACCAGGACTACGACTTCCTCTACAAGGCCGGGGTCAAGGCGATCTTCGGACCGGGCACCAATATCCCCTCGGCGGCCAAGGAGATCCTCGGCCTCATCGGAGCGCCCCGCGCGGCGGAATGACAGGGGGCGGCTCACGCAGACTGCGTGAGCCCTCTCGCCGCCCGCGCGTACGACGGGCGGCGGCTCCGTGCTCAGATGAACGGCACGAAAGGCACCCCGCAGGCCGCGAGACCAAGCGTTGCGGCGAGCATCAGGAGGAGCGTGCGGGTTTTCATCGGGACTGTCCTTGCCTCGGGGCCCGGTCGTCGCTGCCGGGCATTTGCGCGGCACCCTAACGGCGGCATGCGCGATTGACCACCATCAGACGCCCTTGACCATGCTGCCGCGCAGCAAAGGGACCATTTCACCATTGCGCGCCCCGCGCCCCCGGCTATCGTGATGCGATGCAATCACATCGGAGGGATGATGCTCGAGCTTGATCACCTGGCGGTTCTCGGCGAGACGCTGGCAGAGGCGGTGAGCCATGCCGAAAGCGGGCTTGGCCAGCCGCTGTCGCCGGGCGGGGCGCATCCCGACTTCGGCACCCACAACTTCCTGATCGGGCTGGAAGACGAGCTCTACCTCGAGGCCATCGCGGTCGACCCCTCGGCGCCCGCGCCGGGGCGGGCGCGTTGGTTCGGCCTCGATCACTTCTCTGGCCCCGCACGGCTCGACAAATGGATTTGCCGGGTGCCCGACATCGACGCGGCGCTGGCGCGCTTTCCCATGGCCGGAGAGGCGGTCGCCGTCACCCGCGGGTCGCTAAGCTGGAAGATCTCTGTGCCCCGCGACGGGATGCTGCCCTACGACGGGCTCTTCCCGGCGCTGATCGAATGGGAAAGCCCGGTGCCGCCAGGCGTGTCGCTTGACGGTGCCGGCGTGCGGCTCGAGCAGCTCACCGTGGCGCACCCGCAGGCCGACGAGATGCAGGCGCTGATCGGCTCGGTACTGATGAGCCCGCAGGTTGGTTTCGCGGTCGAGGCAAAGCCTGCCCTGCGCGCCGCTTTCGCCACACCGTCGGGGCGCCGGGTGCTGCAGTGATCATCCGTCCTGCGACCGCGGGGGACGCCGACGCCGTCGCGGCGATCTGGAACCCGATCATCGACGAGAGCGCCGCCACCTTCACCAATCTGCGCAAGAGCCCCGAGGGGCTTCAGGCTGATTTCGCCGCACGCGGCCCGGCCTTCCTCGTCGCCGAGGAGGAGGGGGGGCTGGTGCTCGGCTTTGCCACCTTTTTCCAGTTCCGCGGCGGCCCGGGTTACGCCCGGACGTTCGAGCACACGGTGATCCTCGGCCCCGCAGCGCGCGGGCGGGGCGTCGGGCGGGCGCTGATGGAGGCGCTGATGGACGAGGCGCGGGCGCGGGGCGCGCACAGCCTCTTTGCCGGGGTCTCGGGCGAAAACCCGGCGGGCATCGCCTTTCACGCCGCGCTCGGCTTCAAGCAAATCGCCCGCCTGCCCGAGGTTGGCTTCAAGTTCGGACGCTGGATGGATCTTGTGCTCATGCAGAAGTTCCTCTGACGGGCGGCACCGCCGAGATGCGCTGAAACGCCATAGAATTTTCGTGACCCCTCATTGTCGCACTGACAGTTGCCGCATTGCCGCGTAAACTGGGCGCATGTCGATCTGGACCCGCATCTCCGAAGCCATCGCCGCCCTTGCCAAGGGCGAGGGGCTTGCCGCCGTCTTCGAGCGTCTGCGCCAGCCGCCCGAGCGCAGTGTCGCCTTCACCATCGCCGTCATCGCGCTTTCCGCTAAGATGGCCAAGGCCGACGGGCAGGTGACCCGCAACGAGGTCGCTGCCTTCCGCGAGATCTTCACCATCGCGCCCGAGGACGAGGGCGCAGCGGCGCGGGTGTTCAACCTCGCCCGTCAGGACGTGGCTGGATTCGAGGAATACGCGCGCCGCATTCGGCGCATGTTCGATGGCAATGCGCAGCAGCTTTCGGACCTGCTGGAGGGACTCTTCTACATCGCCATGGCCGATGGCAACTACCACACGGCCGAGAATGCCTTCCTCGAGCGGGTCGCCGAGATCTTCGAGATGCCCGACGCCACCTTCCGGGCGCTGCGCGCGCGCTTCGTTCCGGATTGCGCGCCGGATCCCTTCACCGTGCTTGGCGTCAGCCCCGAGATGCCGATCAAGGACATCCGCAAGCACTGGCGCCAGCTCGTGCGGGAAAGCCACCCCGACGTGATGTGCGCCCGCGGCCTTCCGGAAGAGGCGATCAAGCTCTCGGAAAAGCGGCTCATCGCCATCAACCAGGCATGGGAAGAGATCTCGGCCCGCGAACAGGTCTGAGGCCATGCGCCTTGCCACATACAACGTCGAATGGTTCGATGACCTCTTCAGCGATCGCGGCGAGCTGCTGATCGACGAGCACTGGTCCGGGCGGCGTGACATCACCCGGGCCGATCAGGCCGAGGCACTGGGGATGGTCTTCACGGCCATGGACGCCGATGCGGTGATGATCATCGAGGCGCCCGACACCGGCACCCGCCGCGACACCCGCCGCGCCCTTCGCAACTTCGCCAGCGCCTTCGACCTGCGCACGCGCGAGGTGCTGGTCGGCTTCGTTAACGACACCCATCAGGAGATCGCGCTGCTCTATGACCCGGACAAGATGCGCGTACAGCACGTGCCGGGGCAAAGTGACCGGGCGCCGCGCTTCGACGGCGAGTTCCGCATCGATCTGGACTTCGACGACACCGAGGACGTCGTGGCCTTCTCAAAGCCGCCGCTCGAGGTCGAGCTGACCACGGCCGGGGGCAGGGTGCTGCGCCTGATCGGCGCGCATCTGAAATCCAAGGCGCCGCATGGCGCCAAGGGCGAAGACCAGATCATGCGCACCTCCATCGCCAATCGGCGCAAGCAGCTGACCGAGGCGATGTGGTTGCGGCGGCGGGTCGACGCGCTGCTCGAGCAGGGCGAGAGCGTCATCGTCATGGGGGATCTCAACGACGGCCCGGGTCTTGATGAATACGAGGCGCTTTTCGGCCATAGCTCGGTCGAGATCATTCTCGGCGAAGGCGACGGGGCACTCTACGATCCCCACGCGGCGCAGGCGCTGAGGGGCAAGCTTCGGCCGCATCCCAGTACCGCGCGCTTCTACATCGCGCCCGAGAAACGCTACCTGCAGGCTCTGCTCGACTACGTCATGGTCTCGCGCGATCTGCGCGAGGTGGCGCGCGAGTGGCGGATCTGGCACCCCTTCGAGGACGCCCATTGCTGGCAGGCGCCCGAGCTTTGCGCGGCGCTGCTGACCGCATCTGACCATTTTCCGGTCACGCTGGATCTTGCCGTCTGACCGGGGTGCCGGGGTTTCTCTGTCGCGACTCGCACAAGCCGCCTATAGTTCCGCAATGAGCCGGATTTTCCCTTTTGCCCTAGCGGCATGCTTCCTTGCGGCGCCTCTTGCGCCGCTTACCCCGCCCGCCTTCGCACAGGAGGCGGCCCCCCTCGGAGAGACGGAGGACGCGCCGGACGACGGCCCCGGCCTGATGCAGCGCGGCGCCGACATGTTCTTGCGCGGCCTGCGCGACGAACTCGACCCGGCGCTGCAGGATCTCAAGGGGCTGGCCGACCGCATGGGGCCGGCCCTGCAGAGCTTCGTCGACGAGATGGGGCCCGCCATGGCGCAGCTCTCGGAGCAGGTCGAGGACTGGACGCTCTACGAGGCGCCCGAGATGCTGCCCAATGGCGATATCCTGATCCGCCGCCGCGAGAAGCTCGACCCCGACGCACCCGAGGCGGCACCGGAGATGCCCGAGCACGGGCCGTCCGGCGAGATCGAGCTCTGAGTCAGAGCAGCTCGCGCGGCGCGCCGTCGATCTCCAGTACCAGCGCCTTGGCCGAGAGCGCCTTGGCGAGCGACAGGAGCCGCGCCTCGGCCACCTCGCCGTAGAGCGGCGCCACCTCGCGGGTCAGTCGCAGCCTCAGGCGACGCTCTTCGGGCTCCCAGTCGAACTGCGCGCCGTCCTCGTTGCTGACATCCGACATCCAGAGCATCGAGCCGAAGCGCATCGCCTTGCCGAGAATCTCGGCCTCCTGCGTGCGCTCCTTGTCGAGAAGCGCGTAGAAATCCTCGAACCGGGTGCCCTCGCGCTTGTTGCGGTAGCGGTGCAGCAGGGCGAGGCCGAGATAGACCCGCTCGGGGTGGTCGAGCCCGCCCAAGTTCGCGCGGGTGGCATTGTCGAAACAGGTCTCGGCCCGATAGTCGGGATGGGCGCGCCAGCTCACGTCATGCAGCAGGCAGGCCGCCTTGACGATGCGCAGCGTGGCCTCCGAGGCGTCCGGGAAGAGCGGCAGCACGAAGCGGAACAGCTTCTTGCCGAAGCCGGGCAGGCGGGCGTCCTTGGCCTCGGCGAAGCGGCAGGCCTCGATCAGCGGGTCGCGGTCGCGCAACATCTGCGGCATCTGCTCGTAGAGCAGCCCCTCGCGGATGCCGTAGCTCGAGATCGCGATGCCGGTCGGCTTGAAGACCTTCAGCAACTCGGCCAGCACTTCGGCGGCATAGGGCACAAGGCTCATCCGCGCCGAGGAAATGCCGCAGGCCGAGCGCAGCGCGTCGAGATCGGCGTCCTCGATGAATTTGAGCGTCTCCTCCGCCGACTCCACCGTCATCCGGTACTCGTGCAGCACGTGCAGCGGATAGCCGAGCCGCTCCATGTCGATGCGCGCGATGGCGCGCCACGACCCGCCAACGAGGAACAGTGGCGACGGCTCGGTGCCCATGCGCTCGGCGAGCCCGGCGATCGCCTTGGCGATGTACTTCTCGCGGGCCTTCTTGCCACCCTCGAGGTCCTTGAACTTCAGCGGCCCCAGTTCCGAGGTCGCGCGCTTGCCGATCTGCCCGCCGCGAATCTCGGCGAGTTCCATAGACGAGCCGCCGATGTCGCTGACCAGCCCGTTCGCGCCCGGCCAGCCGAGCAGCACGCCCTGCGCCGACAGCCGCGCCTCCTCGTCGCCGTCGATCACCCAGATCTTCAGACCGGTCGCCTGCTCGATCTCGGCGCGGAAGGCAGGACCGTCCTCGGCCTCGCGCATGGCGGCGGTGGCCACGGCGGTGAGCGGCGGCAGCTCCATGCCTCGGGCCAGCGTCTGGAAGCGCTGCAGCGCCGCCAGCGCGCGTGCCTTGCCCTCGGGGTTCAGCCGTCCGGTCTCGGACATGCCGGCGCCGAGGCCGCACATGATCTTTTCGTTATAGAAATACGCAGGGCTGCGCGCCGCGCCGTCGAAAACCACGAGCCGCACCGAGTTCGACCCGATGTCCACCACGCCGACCTTCGACAGGCGCCGCGCGCGGGGATCTTCGAACAGCGGCCGCCCGAATAGGCCCGCATCGCCGTGGCTGGAGTCGCCGTTACCGTCCATCTGCTCCTCCGGCATTGGTCTCGCCCTACCCTCTAGCATGGAGAGCCCGGGGCGCAAAAGAGCCTAGGGCGCTGCGCGCGCGCAGCAAGCGATGGAGCGGGGGCTCCGCCCCTGCGGCACCTGCGCGCCGCAGGGGCGTATTCAGAAAAGAGAAGGAGGGGCGGCGCGCGCCCTGCTGTCGTGTTGCCGAAACGATGCCCGCCCGAGGCCTCCGCGCTCAGTCACCTGCGTGGGTGAGCTTGGGCACGTCCTTGGCCCCGGCCGAACCGCGGCCCGAGAGCGAGGGATTCTCCATGAAGAAGCGATGGCAGTTGAACGAGAATTCTCCCTCCGGGACCGGGTGCCGGGTGAACTTGCCAGAGGGTTCCATCACCCAGCTCTGCGCCGTGTCGGCGAGGTTCGCCGCCATGATCTGGCTGACGATCTGCGCCTTCACCGTGGGGTTCATGATCTCGACCCCGGTCTCGATGCGGCGGTTGAGGTTGCGTCCCATCCAGTCCGCCGAAGAGATGAGCACCCGCGACTTGCTGTGCGGCAGCCCGTGGCCATTGCCGAAACAGGCGATGCGCGAGTGTTCCAGGAAACGGCCGACGATGCTCTTGACGCGGATGGTCTCGGACAGGCCCTTGACCCCCGGCCGCAGCCCGCAGATTCCGCGGATCACGCAGTCGATCTTCACCCCCGCCTGGCCGGCGGCATAGAGCGCGTCGATCATGTCCGGCTCGATCAGCGAGTTCATCTTCAGCCAGATCTGCGCCGGGCGGCCCGCCCGGGCGTGTTCGGCCTCGGCCTCGATCAGCTCGAGCATGCGGGGCTTGAGCGTGTGCGGCGAGATGACCAGGTTCTCGAGCCCCTCGGGCATGGCGTAGCCCGACAGGTAGTTGAAGATCTTCGACGCATCCCGACCAAGCGCCGCGTCGCAGGTGAAGAAGCTCAGATCGGTGTAGATCTTGGCGGTAATCGGGTGGTAGTTGCCGGTGCCCCAGTGGGTGTAGGTCACCAGCCTGTCGCCCTCGCGGCGCACAACGCTCGAGATCTTGGCGTGGGTCTTCCAGTCAAGGAAGCCATAGACGACATGGGCGCCCGAACGCTCCAACCGCCGCGACTGACGAATGTTGGCGGCCTCGTCGAAGCGCGCCTTCAGTTCCACCAGCGCGGTCACCGACTTGCCGTCCTCGGCCGCCTCGCAAAGCGCTTCCACGATGGGCGAGTTGCGCGAGGTGCGGTAGAGCGTCTGCTTGATCGCCACCACGTCGGGATCGAGCGCCGCCTGGCTCAGGAAGCGCACCACCATGTCGAAGGTCTCGTAGGGATGGTGCAGCAGCATGTCCTTCTGCTTGATCGCCTCGAACATGTTGCCTTCGTGGTCCTGCACCCGTTCGGGCACCCGCGGGGTGAAGCTGGGCCACAAGAGGTCCGGGCGGTCGTCGAGCACCAACTCCTTGAGGTCGGCCATGCCGATCATCCCGTCGAGCTCGATCACCTCGTCCTCGCCGACCAGCAGCTCACGCATGACGATGCTGCGCAGCTGCTTGGGCGCGCCGGCGGTGATCGTCAGCCGGACCACCTCGCCGCGCCGGCGGCGCTTCAGCGCCACCTCGAACTCGCGCACCAGATCTTCGGCCTCTTCCTCGACCTCGATGTCGCTGTCGCGCAGCACGCGGAAGCCGAAGTGGTCCTTCACCCGGTAGCCCGGGAAGAGGCTTTCGATGTGCAGCAGCAGCACGTCTTCGAGGAAGATGAAGCGCTTTGCACCCTCGCCTGCGGGCAGGTCGATGAAACGGGAGATCTGATGCGGGATCGGCAGCAGCGCCTGCCGGGTACGGCGGTCGCGCTTGCGCTCGAGTTCGAGCGCGAGGCAGTAGCCCATGTTGGCGATGAAGGGGAAGGGGTGCGCCGGGTCGATGGCCAGCGGCGAGAGCACCGGGAAGACCTGCTCGAGGAATTGCCTCTGCAGGAACTCGAGGTCCTCGGGCTGCAGGTCTTCGCGCAGCACGAGGCTGATGCCCGCCGCTTCCAGCTCGAGTTGCAAGGCGCCGAGCACCCGCTGTTGCTGCGCCATGAGCTCGCGCGCGTCCTGGTCGATGAGCACCAGTTGCTCGGCCGGGGTCAGCCCGTCCGCCGCCGGCGTGGTGTTGCCCGCATGGGCGAGCTCGCGCAGGCCGGCGACGCGCACCGTGTAGAACTCGTCGAGGTTGGTCGCCGAGATCGACAGGAAGCGCAGCCGCTCCAGCAGCGGCACCTTGGTGTTCTCGGCCTCTTCCAGCACCCGCCAGTTGAAGCCAAGCCAGCTGAGCTCGCGGTTGAAGAAACGGCCCGGCCCGGACAGGTCGATGTCGGGCAGCTTCAGGGGCTCGGGGATCGGGGCTTTGAGAAAATCGGCGATGGTCATGGGGGGCATATGCGTCACAAATTGCAACAACTTGATGAAAGGGCAAGGATGACCGACCGGCGCGGGCGGCGCAAGCTCCTCTAGCTTCGGCGCGCGAGAGAGAGCAAGACGTCGCGCGCCAGGGCCCGGGTGATGCCCTTGGCGCGGCCGAGGGCCCGGGCATCAAGCTCGGCGGCGACGCGCTGTGCCATGGCGAAGCTGCGCGGCATCTGGCGCAGCAGGTAGGGGATCACATCGGGGGCCGGGATGCAGTGCCGGTCGGCCAGCAGCTTGGCCAGCACCGCTGCCAGCAGCGCGTCGTCGGGCTCGCGCAGGGTGGCGGTCTGGGTGGCCTCCATGCGCGACTTGAGATCCGCCAGCCCCAGCGGCCAGTGCCGCGGCGCGGTCTCGGCACTCAACAGCAGCGGCTGGCCCTGCGCCAGCGAGAGGTTGTGCAGATGAAAGAGCGCCTCCTCGGCGGCGCGGTTCCCGGCGATCCGCGGCACGTCCTCGACGCAGATCGGCCTGGCGGCGAGCTCAAGGATCGGCAGGCCGGGCAGGGCGGTGGCAGGCAGGATCCTCGCGCCGCTCTCGGCGGCCCAGACATGCGCAAGATGGGTCTTGCCCGAGCCCGCGGGGCCGACCAGCAGCAGCTTGCCCGCGGGCCAGCCCTGCCAGCCGTCGAGCAGCGCCACGGCGAGGCTGTTGGAGGAAGAGACGAAATAGTCCTCGCGCCCCAGCGCGGCGCGGACCGGCAGGGGCAAGGCAAGCTGCCGGGCCATGCTCACCGGGCCTCGGGGTCCGTCGCCACGCGGCCTTTTCGGTAGCCCTCGGTCTCGAGCCCGCGGTAAAGCTGGCTTTCCTTGTACTGGTCGATCACGAAGCGCATGATCACCCCCAGCGCGGCGGCGAGCGGCACGGCAACCAGCATGCCGACGAAGCCAAAGAGCGTGCCGAAGACCGAGAGCGCGAAGATCAGCCAGACCGGGTGGAGCCCGATCGAGCTGCCCACCAGTTTCGGGGTCAGGAAATTGCCCTCGAGGAACTGGCCGAGGAAGAAGATCCCCGCCACCGCGGCGATCCAGTACCATTCCCCCCAGAACTGGAAGAGCGCCAGCCCGATGGCCAGCGCGCCGCCGATGATCGCGCCGACATAAGGGATGAAGGTCAGCAAGCCCGCGACCACGCCGACGACGAGGCCGAAGTTCAGCCCCACCAGTGCCAGCGCGATGGCGTAGTAGCAGCCGAGGATCAGGCAGACCGAGCCCATGCCGCGCACGAAACCGGCGAGCGTGGCGTCGATCTCGCGGGCGAGATGGCGCACCACCGGCGCGTGATCGCGCGGCAGCAGCTCGTCGATGCGCGCCACCATGCGATCCCAGTCGAGCAGCAGGTAGACCGCCACCACCGGCACGATGACGAAAAGCATCAGGATGTTGATCACCGACATCGCCGAACTGAGCGCGGTGTTCAGCAATTCCGCCCCGCGCTCCTTGACCGTGTCGCCCACCGTGCCGATCGCTTCGCGCATCGGGCTGCCCTCGTCGACCAGCGTCGGGAAGTGCACGCCGATGAAGTCGCGCAGGTCGCGGAACAGCTGCGGCGCGGTCTCGATCAGGTCGGCGGCCTGGCGTACCAGCGTCGGGATCACCGCGAGCGCGAGAATGACAAAGATCAGAATCGCGCAAAGGGTGATCACCAGCGTCGCCATGGCACGGCTCAGCCCCAGCCTCTCGAGCCGGTCGGCGACGGGATCGAGGAAATAGGCAATCGCCCCGCCGAGGATGAACGGCAGCAGCACATTGCCGAGGTACCAGAGCACCACGGCAAAGACGATGGCGGCCACGCCCCAGTACTTCATCTGATCGCGGACGGGCAGCGCCATGGGAATCCTTTCCTTGCGGTGTATCCTTGATCGCCGCTCCGCGGCATTTTTTCAAGTCCGAGAGGCTGTTGCGGCAGGTTCAGGCAGGATCGCCGCTCGGTGCCTGTGCGAAGCCGCCGGCGCGCCCGGCCCGAGGGCTGATGGGTCCGCGCGCGGGCCCCGCGGGAGAGGCGCTTTCCGCATCGTCCGACGGGCCCGGCGCGGCCCAGCCCCCCGCGCGGGCACTTGCCCTTGGCGCGGGCTTCGCCTAACCCGGTCCAAACGCCAATTTCCGGGAGGCCCGCATGCGTCTGAGCCGTTATTTCCTGCCCGTTCTGAAAGAAACGCCGTCCGAGGCGCAGATCGTGTCGCACCGCTACATGCTGCGCGCCGGCATGATCAAGCAATCGAGCGCGGGGATCTATTCCTGGCTGCCGCTGGGCTTCAAGGTGCTGCGCAAGATCGAGGACATCATCCACGAGGAGCAGAAGCGCGCGGGCCATATCCCGATGCTGATGCCGACGATCCAGTCGGCGGACCTCTGGCGTGAATCGGGTCGCTACGACGACTACGGCGAGGAAATGCTGCGCATTCGCGACCGGCATGACCGCGACATGCTGTTCACGCCCACCGCCGAAGAGCTGATCACCGACATCTTCCGCAGCCACGTCGGAAGTTACAAGGACCTGCCGCTGACGCTGTACCAGATCCAGTGGAAGTTCCGCGACGAGATCCGCCCCCGCTTCGGCGTGATGCGCGGCCGCGAATTCTACATGAAGGACGGCTACAATTTCGACCTGACCAAGGAAGACGCGCTGCACGCCTACAACCGCCACCTCGTCAGCTACCTGCGCACCTACGAGCGCATGGGCCTGCAGGCAATCCCGATGCGCGCCGACAGCGGACCGATCGGTGGCGATGACACGCACGAGTTCCTCGTGCTGGCCGAGACCGGCGAGTCCGAGGTCTTCTACGACAGCCAGATCACCGAGCTGAAGTTCGGCGACCGCGAGATCGACTATGACTCGGTCGAGCAGTGTCAGGCCGTGCTCGAGGAGTTCACCTCGCGCTACGCCCGCACCGACGAGACCCACGACGAGGCGCTCTTCGCCGAAGTCCCCGAGGAACGCCGCCGCACCGCGCGCGGCATCGAGGTCGGCCAGATCTTCTACTTCGGCACCAAGTACTCCGAGCCGATGGGCGCCACCGTCGTCGACAACGAGGGCAACAAGGTGCCGGTGCACATGGGCTCGCACGGCATCGGCGTGTCGCGCCTGCTGGGCGCGATCATCGAGGCCAGCCATGACGACAAGGGCATCATCTGGCCCGAGGGTGTCACGCCCTTCCATTGCGGCATCGTCAACCTCAAGCAGGGCGACGACGAGGCGGATGCCGCCTGCGAGGCGCTCTACACGTCGCTGACCGCGCTCGGACTCGAGCCGCTCTACGACGACCGCAACGAGCGCGCCGGTGGCAAGTTCGCCACGATGGATCTGATCGGCCTGCCGTGGCGCATCACCGTCGGCCCGCGCGGGCTGAAGAACGGCGTGGTCGAACTGACCTCGCGCCGCACCGGCGAGAGCGAGGAGCTGTCCCCCGAGGCGGCGGTCGCGCGCATCGCGCAGATCTATGGCGTGGTTGCGAAGGGCTGAGCGCCGGACTGCCTGAAACGGGTGGGGGCGCTGCCCCCCGCTCGGCTTACGGTGACGGCATCCCCGGGGTGTGTCTCCCTGGAAGAAAGGGCCGGTCGCGGGGTTCCGGGGCCGGCCTTGTCGTATCTTGCGCAGCGTCCTTCCGGGCGGGGGCGCGAAAGCCATTGACTGGGCCGCGTCCCGTTCCGATGTCTGGGGTCCAGAGGAAAGGGGTTTCATGGACGATCTGAAGGCACGGTTGGTGGGCGAGGCGGCAGAGGTGGGCTTTGCGGCCTGCCGCATCTGCCGCCCCGGCGACGTGCCGCAGCTGGCCGAGCGGCTGGCGGCCTTTCTCGAGGCGGGGTACCATGGGCAGATGGGCTGGATGGCCGAGCGCACCCATTGGCGCGGCAACCCGGCGGCGCTCTGGCCCGAGGCGCGCTCGGTGATCATGCTAGCCGAGAACTACGGCCCCGAGCACGACCCCCGAACGGTGCTGACGCAACAGGACCGCGCGGCGATCTCGGTCTACGCACAGAACCGCGACTACCACGACGTGGTGAAAAAGAAGCTCAAGCGGCTCGGGCGCTGGCTGATCGATGCCGCTGGCCGCGAGGCAGGGGCCGAGCCGCCGCAGATCAAGGTCTTTGTCGACACCGCGCCTGTGATGGAGAAACCGCTGGGACAGGCGGCGGGGCTGGGCTGGCAGGGCAAGCACACCAATCTGGTCAGCCGCGAGCTGGGATCGTGGTTCTTTCTTGGGGCGATCTTCACCACGCTGGAGCTGCCGGTCGATGCGGCCGAGCGCGACCATTGCGGCTCTTGCCGGGCCTGCCTCGACGCCTGCCCCACGGCGGCCTTCCCGGCGCCCTACCGGCTCGATGCGCGGCGCTGCATTTCCTATCTGACAATCGAACACGCGGGGCCGGTGGACGAAGAGCTGCGGGGGCTGCTCGGCAACCGCATTTACGGCTGCGACGACTGCCTCGCGGCCTGTCCGTGGAACAAGTTCGCCGAAGTGGCCTCGGAAGTGAAATACCATGCCCGCGAGGATCTGCTCTCGCCGCCGCTGGCCGAGCTGGCGGCGCTGGATGATGCGGGCTTCCGGGCGCGCTTCTCGGGCTCTCCGATCAAGCGCATCGGGCGCAACCGTTTTGTGCGCAACGTGCTCTACGCCATCGGCAACTCGGGGCGAGCGGATCTGCGGGAAGCGGCGCAGGGCCTGTGCGAGGATGCCGACGAGACGGTACGCGACGCGGCGCGATGGGCGGTCGCGCGGCTGGCCGAGGCCGAAGGGGCGGCGGGCTGAGGATTGGCTCTGTCCCCGCGGGGACGGCTGCGGTCGCGATCCGCTGTCCCCGGGGGGACACAGGAAAAATGTCCCCGCGGGGACACAGGAAAAAGCGCCGATGCCGAGGGATGGCACCGACGCTCACGAGGGTTCCTGGGATCCAGGAGGTTCTGACAGGAGTACGTGCCTCCTGCTGTAAAGATGGGCGGGGCAGGGGCAGCCTGCAAGCAAAATCACGCGAATGGGATAGCGGGTGTTCGCCAAGTGCGTGTGTCGTGATCATTGATGCGACCTGAGCGTGCACGCCGCAGGGCCAGAGCCGTGCAAACGCCCCCTGCGCTGGAGAACACAGGGGGCTTCCGGGGCCACGAGGCAAGCCCCGGACCGCGCCGCGCGGGCGCGGATCGGGTCAGCTGCGGTCGTCGACCAGCAGCTTGATGTGGTCTTGCGCGGCATAGACACCGATCACGTCGTCGGCGTCGTAGCCCTGATCCGTCAGTTCGGCCGTCAGCGCGTCATTCTCCGAGAGCAGCCCGCGCAGCGCGTCGAGCTCCGGCGCGGCGGCCTTCAGTGCGTCATCGAGAGCGTCCGCGCTCTCGTTTGCCTGCCCCTTCAGCCCGCTAAGCGGCAGGATCTCGACCTTCGAGGCTTCGACCACGGTTTCCGGGTCGGCCATGGAAAGGTCGGCGTTGTGCAGCGAGGAAATCACCTGCCCGTAGCTCTGCGGCACGTCGGCGCGCAGCGCGTCGGCGGTTTGCGGCGAAACTGCCATGGTGTCGGTCACGCCCGAGCCGGTGGCACCGGTGGTGTCGGTCATCTCGGAGGACTGAAGCGGCGCCTGCTCCTGCGTGGCGGGGTCCGCGGTGGTGGTCTGCGCATGGGCCGCGACGGACAGCGAGGCGGCGGTGAGAACGGCAAGGCCGAGTTTGGTGGTGGAACGGAGGGTCATCTTGGGTCTTCCTTGCATTCTTGGTCGGTGACTCCGGTACGCATCTCGTGCCGGTCATCGAGACAATGCGCGGAAGCGGCTTTCGGATCCCGCGGTCGCCGGAAGGTGACGCGCGCGTGTGAAAGCGGCATGGACTTGCCGGAAATGGCCTTTGCGGGCTGGCGGTGGTCCGCCGGTTCCGGGGGCACGGCGAGTTTTGGCGGCGGGCCGCCCTCTGGGTGGGCGCAGGTGGCGGCGCGCCGCTTGCGAAGGGGGCTTTGCATTGCCGCCGCGGGACCCCATCTTAGGGCCAAGACCAAAGACCGGAGGATTCCATGGCGACATACGAACGCAATCCCGACGTGATCGCGGCGCTCGACGCCGAGCAGTACCGCGTCACGCAGGAGAATGGCACCGAGCGGCCGGGCACCGGCAAGTATCTCGACAACAAGGCGCCCGGCATCTACGTGGACATCGTTTCAGGCGAGCCGCTCTTCGCGTCGTCCGACAAATACGAGAGCGGCTGCGGCTGGCCGAGCTTCACCAAGCCCATCGAGCCCGCCCATGTCGCCGAGCTGCGCGACACCACCCACGGCATGATCCGCACCGAGGTGCGCTCGGCGCATGGCGACTCGCATCTGGGACACGTGTTCCCGGACGGGCCAGTGGACCGTGGCGGGCTGCGCTACTGCATCAACTCCGCCTCGCTGCGCTTCGTGCCGCGCGAGGACATGGAGGCCGAGGGATACGGCGCCTACCTTGATCAAGTGGAGGACGTGGCATGAGCACTGAACGCGCAGTTCTCGCAGGCGGCTGTTTCTGGGGCATGCAGGATCTGATCCGCAAGCTGCCCGGGGTCGAGGCCACCCGCGTCGGCTATACCGGCGGCGATGTGCCCAACGCCACCTATCGCAACCACGGCACCCATGCCGAGGGCATCGAAATTCTCTTCGATCCCGAAAAGATCAGCTACCGGCGGATCCTCGAGTTCTTCTTCCAGATCCACGATCCGACCACGCTCAACCGGCAGGGGAATGACCTTGGCATGAGCTACCGCTCGGCAATCTATTACGTCGACGAGATGCAGAAGGCCGAGGCGCTGGAGACGATCGCCGATGTCGACGCCTCGGGGATCTGGCCCGGCAAGGTGGTGACCGAGGTCGAGCCGGTCGGCGACTTCTGGGAAGCCGAGGCAGAACACCAGGACTACCTCGTGCGCTATCCCGGCGGCTATACCTGCCACTTCCCGCGCCCCGACTGGGTGCTGCCGCGCCGCAATGCGGCGGAGTGAGGCAGGGTTTGTAACTCTTGCGGAAGCGGCGCGGCGCAGGCCGCGCCGCCTCTCGATCTCTCGGAAGGGAACCGTCAAAGTGGCGCCCGCGTTTGCCCAAAGTTCGCCAGCCTCAAAGGAGCTCCCCGCATGAGCAGCGCCGCCGCGCCCGAGACCGACGCCGGGTCCTCCACCGATCGTCCGGTTGGCGAGATCGTCGACCGCCTGCAGGATGCCGCGCAGGGACCGCGCGTGTCGCTGCGCGACATGGTGGAGAGCTTCGGCGAAAGCTCGTTCATCCCCGCGCTGATGGTGCCAGCGCTGCTTGTCGTCTCGCCGCTGTCTGGGATCCCGTTGTTCTCGACCTTCTGCGGGTTGCTCATCGCGTTCATCTCGGCGCAGATGCTGATCTCACGCCGCCACCTTTGGCTGCCGGACTTCCTCATGAAACGCAATTTCGACGGCTCGAAGGCGCGCGATGGGCTGGGCAAGCTGCGGGGATTGGGCGACTGGCTCGACCGACACGCGCGCAGCCGGTTGCGACTGATGACCGCCGGGCCGATGCGCAAGCTGCTTCAGGCGGTGTGTCTGCTCTGCGGGCTTGCCATGCCCTTTCTCGAGCTGGTGCCGTTTTCCTCGTCGATCCTCGGGCTGACGGTGCTTTGCTTTGCGACGGCGCTTCTTGTGCGTGACGGGCTCTTTGCCACAATCGGCTGCGTGACGCTGGCGGCGGCGGTGGTGGTGCCATTGATGATCACCGGTGTGATCTGAGGGTGATCTGAGGCGACCTTGGCTCAGCCGGTCACTGCGCCGTTGAAAATGGCGATGATCACAATCGCGGCGACGACCAGCCCCACGAAAAGAAGCACGGCCCGACGCCCCGTGCGGCGGGTTTCGGGCGTCTCGGGAAGCTGGACCGGGCGGTCCGTGGCCCCGGCGTCGCCGGGGCCCGCGCGGGTGTCGTGAGGATGGGCGACGTCATGCGCGCGCTCGTCGCGGCTGTCGGCTGTCATCTCGGCCTCCTTGCGGACTGATGTCTCTCACTTGGAGCCAACGCCCCGCGCGGCGGCGGGTTCCGCCTGCTGGGGTGTGCGCGGCGGCCATTCCGGCGTGCGTTCCCAGCCTGACTCGCCAAAGGTGTAGTGCCGCCGCTCGGCCTCGACGAAATGGTTCTCGCGGGCGATCATCCGGCAAATGTTGGCGCTGTGGCTTTCGAGATCGAGGATGGCGAAATCGTTCTCCTGTCCCCGCAGCCGGGTCGAGAGCCCGGTGCCCACGTGCACTTGCAGCACCTGCGCGCCGTGCTTGCGCGACAGGAAGGGCTCTGTCCGCCAGCGGTGCAGGTGCCCCGAGAGCACGAGATGGGCGCCGCATTCCGACAGCCGCTCGATGGCCTGGTCGGCATCGCGCATCAGCGATTTCTCGACATCCGGGTCCTGTTCGAAGGGGTGGTGGGCGAGCACCACGTTGAGCCCCTCGCTCTCTGCGAAGACCCGGCAGGCATGACGCATCTGCAGCCAACGGATCTTGCCGCGCTGCCAGCGAAAGCGGTCGACGGTGTTGAAGCCGACCACGGTCAACCCCGGCAGGTGCTTCACCGGCATCATCTCTTCGGTGATGAAGCGGCGGTAGCGGCGGTAGGGGCGTACGAAGCGCAGCCAAAGGTTGTCGAGAGACACGTCGTGGTTGCCCGGCACCGCCATCCAGGGCGCCTGCAGCTTGCGCAGGAAGGCGCGGGCGTCGCGGTACTGGCTGCGGCGGGCGCGCTGGGTGAAATCGCCGGTGACGGCCACGAGATCGGGCTTGGCGCCGTTCACCGACCGCAGCAGCGGGTCGAGAAGCTCGGGCGCGGTGCGGCCGAAGTGCAGATCTGACAGGTGGATAATCCGGGTCATGCCGGCAGTGCCTTTCCGAGGGTGGCGTCCGCGGGTCTTTCGAGCTCCGGTTCTTCGCGCGCCGGGACGTTCTCCGCCGGGACCATCACGCGCAGCGGCTCGGACCGGCGGCGGAAGCGGATCGGGGTCTGCATCAGCTCCTTCTCGCCGTCGCGGGCCACCAGCGCTTTGGGCCTGTCTGCATGCAGGGTGATCTCGCGCCCGGTGACGAAGCCGAATTCCTCGCCCTTCTGCGCCTTGCCGATGGCGAGGCGGAAGGAGGCGCGCACCAGATCCCAGCGGCTGGCCCCCTTGGAGGTGAAGAGGACGAACTCGCCGTTGCGGATCGCATCGGCCCCGTCGAGATTGAACTGCTCGAGCTGGTAGGCGCTGTTGGCGACGAAGGCGAGGGGGGTGCGCATCTCGGAACTGTGGCCGTCCACCTCCACCCGAAGGCGCAGGGGGTGGCGGAACCCGGCGAGCGCCAGGACCACCGACCAGTAGGCAGCGATGCGCGAGCGGCCCCAGCGCTGGTAGACGCCCTCTCGGGTGCGCAGGATCAGCGGGTAGATCCCGAGGCTGGCATTGTTGAGGAACACCTCGCCGTTGACCTCGCCGAGGCTGATCTCTCGCAGGCGGCCGGTTGCGAGCACGCGCACCGCCCCCTCGGGCTCTTCGGGGATATCGAGGCCACGGGCGAAATAGTTGAAGGTGCCCTGCGGGATCACCCCCATCGGCACGCCTGCCTCATGCGCGGCGGCGGCCACCGCGCCGATCGTGCCGTCGCCGCCCGCGGCGACGATCATCGCGCAGCCGTTGCCCGCAGCTTTGCGCGCGGTGTCGAGGATCGGCTTGTCGGGGGTGAGGCCGATCAGCTCGACCTCGAGCCCGTTCTGCTCGAAAAGCTCCGTCAGCTTCTCGCGGCGGCTCTGCTTGTCGGGGTGATCCCCGGAGTGCTCATTGAGGATGACACAGATCTTGCGATTGTCGGTCACGGGGGCGCTCTCCATTGGGGTTCACCGGATCAACGCGCGCAAGTGCGGGCGGTTCCGCTGGTGAGGCCCGCATCGGCGTCGCAAATTTGCCCTCCTTCGGGCAACCAGCGGATTGACGCCGCGTTGGCTTATGCGCAGGTTGCGCAGATGCAGAACGCCTCCTCCCCGCCTGACCCCGCGCCGCAATCTGCGGCTTATGCCGCGCGCAAGGAGCGCGTGCACCTGCGTCACGTCGGGCTGCGCGGCTGGCTGCATGCCCTGTGGCGGACCTGGCTGCGGATGGACGAGCGCAATCTCGGGCTGATCGCGGCGGGCGTGGCCTTTTACGCCTTCCTGTCGATCTTCCCGGCGATGGCGGCGGTGATTGCCATCTGGGGCTACTGGGCCGATCCCATCGCCATCGCCGAGCAGATGGAGCTGCTCACCGAGGTCATTCCCGAAACCGCCTTCCAGCTCATCGACGCGCAGATCACCCAGCTGATCTCGACCAACCGCTCGACGCTGCAATGGGCCTCCATCGCCTCGATCGTGGTGGCGATCTGGACGGCGCGGGCCTCGGTGGCGGCGCTGATCCGCGGGCTAAACACGGTGACCGAGGCGCCGCATCGCACCAACCCGGTGCGCCGCGTGCTGGTGGCCTACGGAATGACCGCCGTGCTTGTGCTGGTGGCGCTCTTGGCCTTCGCGGCGGTGGTCGTGGTTCCTGCGGGCATGGCCTTCCTGCACCTGCCGGCGGGGGTCGAGATCGCGGTCGAGGGGACGAAATGGATCGTGCTGCTGTGCGTCGTCTACTTGGCCGTCGCGTTGGTCTATCGCTTCGGGCCGAACCGGCGCCGCGCGCGGATGCCCTGGCTGACGCCGGGTGCGGCGCTTGCGGTGATCGCCTGGGCCATCGGCTCCTTTGCCCTGGCCAGTTACGTGCGCAACTTCGACCGGCTGAACGAGGTCTACGGCTCGCTCGGGGCGGTGGTGGCGCTGTTGCTGTGGTTCTACGTCAGCGCGCTGGTGACGCTGCTCGGCGCGCAGCTCAACATCGAGCTGGCGCAGGTGCTCCTGGGGCGCCGCAGCGCGGGAAAGGACGCGGCGAAGGCAGCATCGGAGCAGGCCACGGAAGGTTCTGAAAAAATGTGACGAATTGCGGGAACCAATGTCCCGCCCCGGTGTTTGAAGCTCAAGGACGCACCATTTGTCCTGTCCCTGATCCCGGGTTGCACCCTGTCCCGACTTCCCTCAGTGGCCCGGATCGTTGCAAGGCTCCACCTTTTCCCCGAGGTGGAGCCTTTTCTTTTTCGGCGGTGGCGCAATCTGCGGCGCGGTGGCGCTGATGGCGCGGACCGAGCCAACGAGCATGAAAGCGTGGTGCTGTTGCCGGGCTGACGCCGGGCTTTAGGGGCTGGGTGCGGCGCTCGCCAGGGCCGCGGCGCCGAGGGCGCTCTCCATGTCGGCCACGGCGGCGATCAGCGGGGTCTGGGGCACCACGGTGAACCCGTCCGAGGCGCGGCTGAGATCCTCGATGGTCACCAGCACCGCGGTCAGCACCAGCGAGAAGACCAGCGTCCGCCAGCTCAGTCGGCGGCCCTGCAGTGCCGCGCGGTTGCCGATGATGAAAACCCCGGAGCCGGCGGCGAAGGTCAGCAGCATCCAGATGCCCGATGTGATCGACTTCGAGGCGGCGGCGACGCGGCGGCTGTGCGCGTCGAGCACCTCGGTGATGCCGCCGGCCACATAGGTGGCGACAGGGGCGGGAACCTCGGGCGTCAGCGCCGCCATGGTGGCGGGCCAGAGCGCCGCCTGCGCCTCGGTACTGCGCGCCACGAAGGCATCGATGTTCTCGCGGGTGGGACGGTAGCCTTGCGGCACGACGCGGGTGCGCGCGTAGCCCAGCAGCGCCTGCTGCAGCGGCCGACCCTCGGCCTCGGGCAGCAGATCGGCGCGCAGAAAGGCGGTGCCGAGTGCTGCCGCCTCCTCGACCACCGCCGAAACGCTGGCCTCGCGCCAGTTCAGCACGGCGCTGAAGGTGAAGCCGAGCAGCAGCCCCAGCAACGCCAGCAGCGCGCCGAGAGAAGCCTCGCCCGGCATCTTGCCCTCGGCATAGCTCGACGGATTCCGCCGGAGCTCGTGGCTACCGAAGCGGAACCCGGCAAAGGCGCAGGCGGGCAATGCGAGCAGGAAGATGAGGAGGATCAGCCCGAAGGGGATCGAATGGGATGCGATGGACACCGGAAATACGCGCCTCCTGAAAACCGCGCAGGGTCCTTCGAGTCGCAAGTGCCGGGACTCCGAGAGCTATCCTGCCCGGACAATGATCCTCTATCCGGGCGTTTTCGCAAAGAGTTTCTTGTGTCACGCGCGGGGACGGGCGCGGTCCCGCGGCGGGGGCGCCGCGCCTCAGGCGGCGCGGCGGGCGGGCGGAGCCTTGCGCCCCTCGCCGATGATGTCGAAGAGGTGCAGCACGATCACCGTGGTCGGAATGGCGACGATGCCGCCGAGCGGCCCCCAGAGCCAGAGCCAGAAAACCAGCGAGACGAAGATCAAGAAGGGGTTGATCTGGATGTGCTTGCCCACCAGTCCGGGGGTGACGAACTGTGCTTCGCACATGTTGAAAAACAGGTAGATCGCGGCCGGGGCAAAGCTCATCAGCCCGTCGAAGGCCACCAGCCCGTTGAGCAGCAGCCCCGCCACCATGGCGGCCGGCCCGACGTAGAGCACGTAGTTCAGCAGCGCCGCGGCGATGCCCCAGATCGGCGCGGCAGGCATGCCGATCGCCATCAGCCCGCCGGTCACCGCGAAGCCAAGACCGATATTGATCAGCGAGATGGTGGCGAAATAGCGCGCGACAGAGCGTTCGGCGGCGCAGAAGCGCTCGAGAATAGACGCGGTGGTGGTGTTGTCGCCGATGCGGTGGGCCATCCAGTTGTAGATGCCCCAGCGGGTCAGAAGGAAGAAAAACAACCCGCCGAAGAAGACCAGCGCCTGTGCCACGATGACCGGCGCGAGATAGAGCGCATCGGTGACGCTGGGCATGGCTGACCCTTCCTCGGCCTTCTTCTGCGCCGCGCCAAGCGCCTGTTCGACTTCGTCGATACCGCGGATCAGGTCGCGGTACTCGAAGAGGAATTTGCGGATCTCGTATTTCACCGTGGGGATGCGGTTGATGGCGGCGGTGACATAGGGCTCGGCGAGGAAAGCAAGCGAGGCAAAAAGAAAAAAGATCAGCACGATCAGGAAGATCGCCGCGAGCCCGCGCGGCATCTTGATCCGCTCCAGCCGGTCGGCAAGGGGCGAGAAGATGATGCCGACGATCACCGCGAGCATCAGCGGGGCGAAGATGTCCTGGGCGAGCTTGAGGCAGACCAGCAGGGCCAGCCCCGCAAGGATCGCGACGCTGACGCGCAGCACGGGGTCGGCGGTGGGGGTGCGGTTCATGAACTGGGCAGTCTCAAATGAGGGATCATGGCCCTCAACTTCGAAATGCGGAATTCGTTCCCGGCCCCGCGCGCCGCGCCGCCCCGATTTTGTGACAGGCGGGCGGAGCGCCCCGCCCCCCTTTCTTCCAGGTTCGGATATCCCGGGAACCGTGGCAGGGCCTCGGCGCGCCCGGCCGACGTTCTATTCCGCTGCGCGGGACAGCGTGTAGCGGTTGCCGGGCTCCGAGATGCCGAGGTTTCCGCGCAGGGTGCCGGCCTCATACTCCTCGCGGAACAGCCCGCGACGGCGAAGCTCTGGAACCACGAGGCGGGTGAAATCCTCGAGAGAGCTGGGCAGCGTCGGGAACATCAGGATGAAGCCGTCGGCGGCGCGGGTCTCGAACCATTCCTGCATGAAGTCGGCGATCTGCACGGGCGTGCCGGTCAGCCCGTTGCCGGTGTGGCGGCGGGCGTAATGGGTGATCAGCTCGCGCATGGTGTGGCCCTGGGTGACGAATTCCTTCAGCTCGTCGAAGAGCGCCTTCGAGCCCTTGGCCTTCTGCGGCATCCGCTCCATCGGGAAGGGTCTGTCGAGATCGACGCCACGCAGGTCCGCCTCGAGGAACTCCTGCAGCATCAGCAGGCCGACGTCTGGGTGCATGAGATCTACCAGCTGCTGCGCCTTGGCCTCGGCCTCTGCCTCGGTCTCGCCGACGTTGATGACGATGCCGGGCATGATCTTCAGGTCGTCCTCGTGCCGCCCGTATTTGGCCATGCGACCTTTGACATTGGCATAGAAGGCGCGGTTCTTCTCGATGTTCGAGGCCAGCGAGAAAACCATCTCGGCGGTGCGGGCGGCGAGCTCCATGCCGGGCTCGGAGCCGCCGGCCTGAGCGATCACCGGGCGGCCCTGCGGGGTGCGCGCGATGTTCAGCGGGCCGCGCACCTGGAAGTGCTTGCCGTTGTGGTTCAGCTCGTGGAGCTTGTGCTGGTCGTGGTAGATGCCGCTGTCGCGGTCGAGCAGCAGCGCATCCGGCTCGTAGCTGTCCCAGAGACCGAAAACGACGTCGACGAATTCCTCGCAGCGCTCGTAGCGCTCGGCATGCGGCGGCAGCCCCTCGCGGTTGTAGTTGTAGCCGGTCTCGTCGTGGTCCGAGGTCACCACGTTCCAGCACATCCGTCCGCCCGACATGTGGTCGGCCGAGGCGAAGAGCCGCGCGATGTTGTAGGGCTCGTAGTAGGAAGTCGAGGCGGTGGCGACGAAGCCGAGCTTCTCGGTGTGCTGCGACAGCGCGGTGATCGCGGTGATCGGCTCGAAACGGTTCATCTTGGTGGGCTGCCGGGCGAGGGCGGCGGGATCGCCGATGGCCGCCGCCGGGCTGTCGGCGAAGAACATGAAGTCGAGCTTGGCCGCCTCGGAGATCTGCGCGACCTTCTTGAGGTGCGTGAGGTCATTGGCGCCATGCACATCGCTTCCCGGATGCAGCCAGGCCGCCGGGTGGAAGCCGAATGTATAGACGAAGGTACCGAGTTTGAGCTGGTCGGGGCGCGACATGGGGAGTCCTCTGGCGGGCGAAAGATGCAGCGAGGATGTCTCTTGGCGGGGCGTTGGACAAGCGGGCCGGGGCTGCGCATTGGTTTAGTTTTTCTAAAGTGAACGCGGTGACGTCAATACCGACCCGCCCGACTTCTCTAACGCCTGTTGGGTGGGCACTGCGGCGCCCGCAGGATGGTTTTCCCGACGCCTCGATTGACAGAACTTCAATTGTATAGACATAAAGACCCAACGACCGGGAGAATCGATATGACAAAGCAACAGGTGCTGCGCGGCGGAACCCTAGTGACGCTGGAGGGGGACAAGGGCTACGGGCTGCTCGAGGGCGGTTCCGTGGCGATCGACGGCGACACCATCGTCTGGGTCGGTCCCATGGCCGACCTGGCCGACACCTTTGCCGACTGGGCGGTTACCGAGCTCGAGGGCCGTCTGGTGACGCCCGCGCTGACCGACTGCCACACCCACCTCGTCTACGGCGGCTCGCGCGCCCGCGAATTCGAGATGCGCCTCGAGGGGGCCAGCTACGAAGAGATTGCCCGCGCCGGCGGCGGCATCGCCTCGACCGTAAAGCACACCCGCGCGGCGGACGAGGGCGTGCTGATCGCGCAATCGCTGCCGCGGCTCGATGCGCTGCTCGCCGAGGGGGTGACGACCGTCGAGATCAAGTCTGGCTACGGGCTCGACCGTGACACCGAACTGCGCCTGCTGCGCGTCGCCCGCAAGCTTGCCGAGCTGCGCCCGGTCAACGTGGTGACCACCTTCCTCGGGGCCCATGCGCTGCCGCCGGAGTGGACGGGGACCAAGGCCGAGTACATCGAAAAGGTCTGCCTGCCGACCCTGCGTGCCGCCCATGCCGAAGGGCTGGTGGATGCGGTCGACGGCTTCTGCGAAGGCATCGCCTTTTCCGCCGCCGAGTTGGAGCCGGTCTTTGCCGAGGCGCAAAGGCTCGGGCTGCCGGTCAAGCTGCACGCCGAGCAGCTCTCGCATCAGGGCGGCATCCAGCTTGCCGCCAAGTATGGCGCGCTCTCGGCCGATCACGTGGAATATGCCACCGAGGCCGATGCCGAGGCGATGGCTGCGGCCGGGATGATTGCCGTGCTGCTGCCCGGTGCCTTCTACGCGATCCACGAGACGCAGGCGCCGCCCGTCGCTTCCTTCCGCAAGTACAATGTGCCCATGGCGCTCTCGACCGACGCCAACCCCGGCACCTCGCCGCTGACCTCGCTCTTGCTGGCCATGAACATGGGCTGCACGCTCTTTCGCATGACGCCGGAAGAGGCACTGCGCGGGGTGACGGTGAACGCCGCCAAGGCGCTGGGCTTCAGTGACCGGGGCCGGATCGTCGCGGGCCAGCGCGCCGATCTCAACATCTGGAACACGGGCAGCCCGGCAGAGCTGTCCTATCGCATCGGGTTCAACCCGCTCCACGCCCGCATTTTCGGAGGCCAAGCATGATCCTCACCCCCGGCGCCGCCACGCTGGCGCAGCTCGAACAGCTCTGGCGAAGCGATGCGCCGGCCCGTCTCGATGACGCGGCGCGCCCGGGCATCGCCGCCTCGGCCAAGGTTGTCGCCGATGCCGCCGCCGGGTCCGAGGCGATCTACGGCGTCAACACCGGCTTCGGCAAGCTCGCCTCGATCAAGATCGCGCCCGAGGACACGGCGACGCTGCAGCGCAACCTGATCCTGTCGCATTGCTGCGGCGTCGGCGAGCCGCTGCCCCGCGCCACCACGCGCCTGATGATGGCGTTGAAGCTGCTCAGCCTCGGCCGTGGCGCTTCTGGCGTGCAGGTGCAGACCGTCGATCTGCTGGAAGCGATGCTCGAGAAGGGGGTTACCCCGGTGGTGCCGTGCCAAGGCTCCGTCGGTGCCTCGGGTGATCTCGCGCCACTGGCCCATATGACCGCCGTGCTGCTGGGGGCAGGGCAGGCGGAATTTGGCGGCGAGGTTCTGCACGGCGCCGAGGCGCTGGCCAAGGCCGGGCTGGAACCGGTGGTGCTGGGGCCGAAGGAAGGTCTCGCGCTCATTAACGGCACGCAGTTCTCGACCGCGCTGGCGCTGGTTGGGCTGTTCGAGGGCTGGCGCAATGCGCAGACCTCGATCGTCACCGCCAGCCTCACCACCGACGCGATCATGGGCTCCACCGCGCCCACCCGCGCCGAGATCCACACGCTGCGCGGCCATCGCGGCCAGATCGAGGTCGCGGCGGGCATCCGCGACCTGATGGAAGGCTCGGAGATCCGCGAGAGCCACCGGATTGGCGACACCCGCGTGCAGGACCCCTATTGCATCCGCTGCCAGCCGCAGGTGGCGGGCGCGGCCATCGACCTTCTGCGCTACGCCGCGACCACGCTCGAGATCGAGGCCAACGCGGTGACCGACAACCCGCTGGTGCTGGGGCCGGGGCAGATCGTGTCGGGCGGCAACTTCCACGCCGAGCCGGTGGCCTTTGCCGCCGACCAGATCGCGCTGGCGCTGTCGGAGATCGGCGCCATCGCGCAGCGCCGCGTCGCGCTGATGGTCGATCCGGCGATGAACCACGACCTGCCGCCCTTCCTGACGCCCGCGCCAGGCCTGAATTCGGGCTACATGATCGCCGAGGTGACCACCGCCGCGCTGATGTCCGAGAACAAGCACCTCGCCAACCCCTGCTCGACCGACAGCACGCCCACCTCGGCCAACCAAGAGGACCATGTGTCGATGGCCGCCCACGGCGCGCGCCGCCTTGGTCTGATGAACCGCAACCTGTCGGTGATCCTCGGGGTCGAGGCGCTCTGCGCCGCGCAGGGTGTGGATTTCCGCGCGCCGCTGAAGACCTCGCAGCGCCTCGCGCGGGTGGTGGGCAAGATCCGCGAGCATGTCGCGCCGCTAGAGAATGACCGCTACCTCGCGCCCGACCTCGAAAAGGGTGCCGCGCTGGTGCGTTCGGGGGAGCTGCTGGCCGCCGCAGGACTGGAGGAAGCGCTGTGAGAAACGAGCCCGTCACCGTCACCCGGGGCGATGGCCCCGTCGTCCTTGGCCTGCCGCACACCGGCACCTACCTGCCGGACGAGATCTTCCGCAAGCTCACCCCGCGCGGGCAGGAGCTGAGCGATACCGACTGGCACATCCACAGGCTCTACGAGGGGCTGCTGCCGGGCGCCACCACGGTGCGCGCCACCTTCCACCGCTATGTGATCGACGCCAACCGTCCGCCGGATGGCGCGAGCCTCTACCCGGGGCAGAACACCACCGGGCTGGTGCCGCTCACCGATTTCGATGGCACGCCGATCTGGACCGAGGAGCCGGACGAGGCCGAGATCGCCGCCCGCCGCGACGCCTTCCACGCGCCCTACCACGCCGCGCTGATGGCCGAGCTAGAGCGGGTGCGGGCGAAACATGGGGTGGCGATCCTCTACGATTGCCACTCGATCCGCTCGCACATCCCCTTCCTCTTCGACGGCAAGCTGCCCGACTTCAACATCGGCACCGGCAAGGGCACGACTTGCGATCCGGCGATCGAGGCCGCCGTGGCCGAGGTCTGCGGCGCCGCCGAGGGCTACACCTCCACGCTGAACGGCCGCTTCAAGGGCGGCTGGACGACGCGCCACTATGGCCGCCCCGTGGAAGGCCTTCACGCCATCCAGATGGAACTGGCGCAGGACACCCACCTCGAAGCCGAGGTGGCCCCCTATGCCTATGACGAGAGCAAGGCCGCCAAGCTGCGGGTCCACCTTGCCGAGCTGCTGCAGCGGATCGAGGCGCTCGCGCCCGCGCTTGCCAAGTAACCCTGCCCACCGAGGAGTCCCCCGATGACCAACCCCCGTCACAACCAGCGCGACGTCTTCCCCGCGACCGGCACCGAGATCACCGCGAAAAGCTGGCTCACCGAAGCGCCGATGCGGATGCTGATGAACAACTTGCATCCGGACGTCGCCGAGAACCCGCACGAGCTGGTGGTCTACGGCGGCATCGGTCGCGCCGCCCGCACATGGGAGGATTTCGACCGCATCGTTTCATCGCTGAAGAACCTCGAAGAGGACGAGACGCTGCTGGTGCAGTCGGGCAAACCGGTCGGCGTGTTTCGCACCCATCCCGACGCACCGAGGGTGCTGATCGCCAACTCGAACCTCGTGCCGCATTGGGCGAACTGGGACCACTTCAACGAACTCGATAAGAAGGGTCTGGCGATGTACGGCCAGATGACCGCGGGCTCGTGGATTTACATCGGTGCGCAGGGCATCGTGCAGGGCACCTACGAGACCTTCGTCGAGGCGGGACGCCAGCACTACGAGGGCAACCTCAAGGGCAAGTGGATCCTCACCGGCGGTCTTGGCGGCATGGGCGGCGCGCAGCCGCTGGCGGCGGTCATGGCCGGGGCCTGTTGCCTCGCCGTGGAATGCGACGAGACCCGCGCCGACTTCCGCATCCGCACGCGCTACTGCGACGAGAAGACCCACTCGCTGGATGAAGCGCTGGCGATGATCGAGCGCTGGACCAAGGCGGGCGAGGCCAAGTCGGTGGCGCTGATCGCCAATGCCGCCGATGTCTTCCCCGAGCTGGTGCGCCGCATGCAGGCGGGCGAGCCTCTGCCCAACGGCCGCCCCGACATCGTGACCGACCAGACTTCGGCGCATGACCCGGTGCACGGCTACCTGCCCAAGGGCTGGAGCGTCGCCGAATGGCGCGAGAAGCAGGAGAGCGACCCCAAGGCTGTCACCAAGGCCGCCAAGGCGTCGATGCGTGAGCATGTCGCGGCGATGGTCGATTTCTGGAACGCCGGGGTGCCGACGCTGGATTACGGCAACAACATCCGCCAGATGGCGCTGGAGGAGGGGCTCGAAGACGCCTTCGCCTTCCCCGGTTTCGTGCCCGCCTACATCCGCCCGCTGTTCTGCCGCGGCGTCGGCCCGTTCCGCTGGGCGGCGCTTTCGGGCGACCCCGAGGACATCTACAAGACCGACCAGAAGGTGAAGGAGCTGATCGACGATCCGCATCTGCACAACTGGCTCGACATGGCGCGCGAGCGTATCGCCTTCCAGGGCCTTCCGGCGCGGATCTGCTGGGTCGGCCTTGGCCTGCGCCACAAGCTGGGCCTCGCGTTCAACGAAATGGTGCGCAACGGCGAGCTGAAAGCACCGATCGTCATCGGTCGGGACCACCTCGACTCCGGGTCGGTGGCCTCGCCGAACCGCGAGACGGAAGCCATGAAGGACGGCTCGGATGCGGTCTCGGACTGGCCGCTGCTGAACGCGCTGCTCAACACCGCTTCGGGCGCGACCTGGGTGTCGCTGCACCACGGCGGCGGCGTCGGCATGGGCTTCTCGCAGCACTCCGGCATGGTGATCTGCTGCGACGGCACCGAGGCGGCGGACAAGCGTCTCGCCCGCGTCCTCTGGAATGACCCGGCGACAGGCGTTATGCGGCACGCGGATGCGGGCTACGAGATCGCCCTCGACTGCGCCCGCGAGCATCAACTCAACCTGCCGGGGATCCTGGGGTGACACATCAGACCGCTTTCGCCGCCCTTGAAGCTGCCTTTCCGGGCCGGATCGAGCGCGGCGAGGCGGTCCGCGCCCAGCATGGGGCAGGGGACAGCTGGCATCCGGCGGCCCTGCCCGACGCGGTCTTCATGGCGCAGAGCACCGAGGAGGTGGCGCGGGCCGTCAGGCTCTGCGCCGGCCATGGCTGCCCGATCGTGCCCTTTGGCGCGGGCAGCTGCATCGAGGGGCAGGTGAACGCCACGCAGGGCGGGCTCTGCATCGACCTGTCCCAGATGAACAAGCTGCTGCGCGTCAGCCCCGAGGACATGGATTGCACCGTGCAGGCCGGGCTCACCCGGCAGGCGCTGAACGAGGAGCTGCGGGCGACCGGCCTCTTCCTTCCCATCGACATCGGCGCGCATGCGACGCTGGGCGGCATGGCCTCGACCCGGGCCTCCGGCACGATGACCGTGCGCCATGGCACCATGGCGGATCTGGTGATGGGGCTGACCGTGGTGCTGCCGGACGGGCAGATCATCCGGACCGGCGGGCGGGCGCGGAAATCCTCGTCGGGCTATGACCTCACGCATCTCTTTATCGGCGCCGAGGGCACGCTGGGGATCATCACCGAGCTCACGCTGCGTCTTTCAGGTATTCCCGAGGCGGCGAAGGCCGGGCTCTACAGCTTCCCCAGCATCGAGGCGGCGACGCAGACCGTGGTCGAGGCGCTGCAGTTCGGGCTCTGCCTGAACCGCATCGAGCTGATGGACGCGCTGCAGGTCCGGGCGATCAACGCCTACAACAAGACCGAGCTGCCCGAGCAGCCGACGCTGCTTGTCGATCTCGCAGGCTCCGAGCAACAGGTCGACACCGACCGTGACACCTTCGACGCGTTGGCGTCGGAGAATGGTGCAGAGCTGCACCCGGTGAACACGCCCGAGGACTACAGCAAGGTCTGGGCGCTGCGCCATTCGGCGCTCTATGCCGCGCGGGGGCTGCGGCCCGGCTGCAAGTCGCTCTCGACCGATGTCTGCGTCCCGGTCTCGGAATTGCCCCGCATCCTTGCCGAGACTGCTGCGGACCTCGATGCAGAGCGGATCATCGCGCCGATGCACGGCCACGTGGGGGACGGCAACTTCCACCTCGTGATGCTCTTCGACGAGGGCGACGCCGAGGAGAAGGCGCGGGTGCAGGCCGCACATGCCCGGCTGGTCGAACGCGCCATCGCCATGGGCGGCACCGCCACCGGCGAGCATGGCGTGGGTCTGGGCAAGAAGAGCTACATGGAGGCCGAGCACGGCGCGGCACTGGAGTTGATGAAACTGCTCAAGCGCGCGGTGGATCCGGCGAATCTGATGAACCCGGGCAAGATCTTCGATCTGTGACCTCGGCTGACCTTTGGGTATGCGCCTGTTTTTTGGGCGAATGCCCTTGCCTGTCACAAACCCGCATGCAAAGGGCCAAAGGCAGGGATTGACATACGGGACAGGCGTGGTCCCTTTTGTCTAGTCAAAATCGGAACCCGGCCCGAGGGATGGCAGGGACCGACAACAGGGAGACTACTGGATATGCGCAACAAAGTCATCTCCGCGCTCGCGGGCGCCGCGCTTCTGATGGGCGGGGCCGCCGCGGCCCAGGCGCAGGACGCGCTGGCACGCATCAAGGAAGCCGGCGTCATGAAGGTCGGCACCGAGACCGCCTTTGCCCCCTTCGACTACATCGACGCAGGCGATCACGTGGGTCTCAACATGGATGTCTTCGCCGCCATCGGTGAAGAGCTGGGTGTCGAGATCGAGTGGATCACCCTCGACTGGGCCGGCGTCCTGCCGGGCCTCGAAGCGGGCCAGTTCGACATGGTCGCCGGCCCCGCCACCATCACCAAGGCCCGCATGGAGCGCTATCGCTTCACGCCGCCGATCGCCGAGGCCACCGTTGCCCTGCTGAAGTCGGCCAAGGACGATTCGATCACCAAGCCCGAGGACATCGCCGGCAAGACCATCGGGTCGGGCCACGCCACCGCGCAGCTTGCCCAACTCGAAGAGTTCGGCGCGACGCTCGACCCGGCGCCCGAAACGAAGGACTACGTGTCGTTCAACGAGGCCTACGCCGACCTCGCGGCGGGCCGCATCGCCGGTGTCGCCAACTCGCTGCCGAACATCGCCTTCGTGGCGCAGCAGCGCCCCGAGATCTTCGAGGTGGTCGCGCCCTTCGGCACCAAGACCTACTTCGGCTTCCCGGGCCTGAAGGACGACGACCACGCCTCGCTGATGGATGCCATCGATGCCGCCATCCTGAAGATGAAGGAAGACGGCCGCCTCGGCGAGTTCCAGCAAAAGTGGTTCGGCCAGACCTTCGACACGCCCGACGCGGTGACCGAGCCCAACATCTAAGACCATCCCTGCCGGTCCGTTCACCCGGGCCGGCCCTTTCGGCCTGGCCGGCGGAGGGTCACGCGACCGCCGCCGGCATTTTTCTCCCCGCAACAGACGCCAAGCCCGAGGCCCTTCCCGGAATATGAGCTGGAAACTCTTCAACCTGCTGCTCGAGGCCTCGCTGATGACGATCTTCGTCAGCACGGTCTCGATCCTGATCGGCCTTGTTCTGGCGATCCTGCTGTCGGCGGCGAACCTCTCGGGCATCCGCCCGCTGCAGTGGTTCTCGAAATTCTTCATTTCCTTCTTCCGCGGCACGCCGCTGCTGGTGCAGCTCTTGCTGCTCTACAACCTGCTGCCGGTGATCGGCGTGCAGATCCCCTCGCTGGTCGTGGCGATCATCGGCCTGTCGATCTGCACGGCCGCCTACCAGGCCGAGAACCTGCGCGGCGGCTTCGAGGGGGTGCCAACGGGCCTTGTGGAAAGCGCCGACATGGCGGGCTTCAGCCCGGTGCAGACCTTCTGGCACATCCGCGTGCCGATCGCCCTGCGGCTGACCCTTCCGGCGCTGATCAACGAGGCGATCCTGATCCTCAAGGCGTCCTCGCTGGTGTCGGTCGTCGGGCTGATCGAGCTGACGCGCATGGCGCAGAACCTCGTCGCCTCGACCTTCATGCCGCTGGAGATCTACGCCAGCGCCGGGCTCATCTACCTGGTGATCAACCTCGTGGTAGCCACGGCGGGCCGCCAGCTTGAACGCCGCCTGCCGGGCGTGGGGAGCAAGTGATGGGCTTTGATTTCAACGTCATCCTGTCCAAGCAGGACGCGCTGCTCTCGGGCATCGCCATGACGATCTTCGTCTGGGTTGTCGGTACCCTCGCCGGGGCGGTGCTCGGCTTTGTCGTCGCCACAGCGCGGCGCTACGGCGGCACGCTGGTCGACAAGGCGCTGACCGTGCCGATCGAGATCATCCGCGGCACGCCCTTCCTGGTGCAGCTCTTCCTGCTCTACTTCGGCGGCCCCTACATCGGCCTGTCGCTCGATGCGCTGCCCGCGGGCCTCCTGGCGCTGAGCATCTACGGGGCCGCCTATTTCGCCGAGATTTTCCGGGCCGGCTACCAGTCGGTGCCGCCGGGCCACGTCGAGGCGGCCGAATGCCTCGGCTTCACCCGCATCCAGATCATCCGCAACATCCTGCTGCCCGAGATGGCGTTGCTGGTGATCCCGCCCTCGGTCAACATGGCGATCATCCTGTTGAAGGAGACGGCGCTGCTCTCGCTCATCACGGTTCCCGAGATGACGATGACCGCCAGCGCCATCGGCTCGCAGGAATATGCCTTCGTCGAGGCCATGGTGCTGATCGCGCTCGTCTACTGGGTGCTGGTCGAACTGGCGGGCGTGCTGGGGCGCTTCGCTGAAAAGAAACTCTCAAGATACAGGCTGGCCAAGGCATGAGCGACAACGCGATCTCCGTTCAGCAACTGGTGAAACGCTTCGGCACGACCACCGTGCTCGACGACATCTCGCTGGAAATCCCGCGCGGGCAGGTGTCCTGCCTGATCGGGCCCTCGGGCTCGGGCAAGTCGACGCTGCTGCGCTGCATGGCCTTCCTCGAGGAAGCCACCGACGGCTCGATCTTCATCGAGGGCAGCCCGCTCGGCTTCGTCTACGACGGTGCCGGCAAGCGCCAGCGCCAGTCGGCGACCGAGCTGCGCAAGGTGCGCTCGCAGATCGGCATGGTGTTCCAGCAGTTCAACCTGTGGCCGCATATGACCGCGCTCGGCAATGTCTCCGCCGCGCTGCGCCGGGTGCGCAAGATGGGCAAGGCCGAGGCCGAGGAAAAGGCCATGGTGCAGCTGCGCAAGGTTGGGCTGGAGAACCGGGCCGGGCATTACCCGAGCCAGCTTTCCGGCGGCCAGCAGCAGCGCGTCGCCATTGCCCGCTCGCTGGCGCTGGAGCCGAAGATCATGCTGTTCGACGAGCCGACATCGGCGCTCGACCCCGAACTCACTGGCGAGGTGCTGAACGTGATGCGCGGCCTTGCCTCCGAGGGCATGACGATGGTCGTGGTCACCCATGAGATCGGCTTTGCCGCCACCGTCGGCAACCAGATCAGCTTCCTCGACCATGGCAAGCTGCTGTTCACCGATGCCCCCTCGAAGGTCTTTGCCAAGCCGCGCCATCCGCGCCTCGAGCAGTTCCTCGACACCTACCTCGACCGCGGCGCCTCGACGCTGGTCTGACAGGAGGCGGCATGAGCAAGGAGAGCGCCCCCAGATCCTCGCTGCACGAGCGCATCCGCGGCGATCTGGAAGGCAAGATCCTCTCTGGGGCCTGGCCGCCCGGGCACCGCATTCCGACCGAGCAGGAGCTGCGGACGGAATACGGCTGCTCGCGGATGACCGTGAACAAGGTGATGACCCAGCTCGCCAACGCGGGTCTGGTGCTGAGGCGGCGCAAGACGGGCTCGATCGTGATGCCGCAGCAGAGCCAGAACGCTGTTCTGGAAATCAAGGACATCAAGGACGAGGTCACCGCCCGGGGCGGCGCCTACCGCCACGAGATCGTCGAGCGGGTGCTGCGCCGGGCGGCGCCCGTTGAGGCCGGGGAGCTTGGCATCGAGGAGCGCAGCGAGGTGCTCGCGCTCACCTGCCTGCATTATGCCGACGAGGCGCCCTTCTGTCTCGAGGACCGGGTGATCAACCTCGAGGTGGCGCCCGCCGCGCGCGACGAGAGCTTCGCCGAGCTGGCGCCGGGCGTCTGGCTGCTTCGGCACATCCCTTGGAGCGAGGCCGAGCACACCATCGCCGCCGTCGGCGCCTCGGCGCGGGTGGCAAAGCTGCTCGATCTTTCGGCGGGCACGCCGTGCCTGGTGATGGAGCGCCGCACCTGGCGGCAGGGCGAGACGGTGACCGAGGTCCGGCTGACCTACCCGGGCGCCGCCAACCGGCTCAGCGCGCGTTTTACCCCCTCGGCGACCTGAGCGGGCTCAGCGGGGGCGGGTGCCGTCGAGAAAGAGCGCGATGGCGCGGTCGCGCCGTGTCGCGCGCACCTCGGGCGAGGAGCAATAGCGCTGCGGGTCCAGCAGCTTGTGGATGCCGTTGCCAAAGGCCATGTCCATCAGCATCTCGGCCGCGGCGTCGCAATCTTCGAGCTTCAACGCGAGCTCGCCGGTCTCGACCGCCTCGGAGAGCTCCCGCGCGATATGGTTGCGCAGCGACAGCGCGCCGGTCTCGAGAATGCTGCAGGCCAGCTTGGGGTAGGTCGGCGCCGAGGTGATTACCGCGCGCAGCAGCTCCAGCGGAGCTTCGTTGAGGCTTGGCTCCTCGTTCAGCGTCAGCAGGTGGCGCAGCCGCTCTTCCAGCGGCGCACCGTCGTTCCGGCTGTCGCGGCTGCGAAAGATGCGCTGGCCGATGCGGGCGAAACAGGCCCCGAGCAACGCCTCGCGGCTGTCGAACATCGTGTAGATCGTGCGCTTGGACATCTGCACCTGCCGCGCGATGGCGGCGACCGAGGCATCCTCCAGACCGCGCTCCGCGATCATCTGCGTGGCGGCGGCCAGCACCATCTCTTCCCGGGTTCTTTGGTCCATCTGCACCGGCCGTCCACGGCGGCGCGGGGCGCTCTGAGTGTCGTCGGGCTCGGAAGAATCGGTCATTGGTGTCCTTAGGTCACAGGGCAGTATCGAAATCGCAACGCTGGTACATCTGGGCGCTTTACAAAACCTATGAGTTTCCTTATCGCGATTCACGACTTGCGTGCAAGATGTACGTTATTGATGTTACCGGAGCCCTCCCATGCCGATCCGACCCGCCTCCGCCTTGCTGCGGCCTCTCGCCTTGGCAACCGCCGTGATGTTTTCCCCTGCCGTCTCCGCTCAGGAACAGGGGCAGCGGCCCCCGCAACCTGTCACCGTGGTGACGCTGCAATCCTCCGATGTGACGCTGACCACCAAGCTGCCAGGCCGAGTGCAGGCCTCCGGCGTGGCCGAGGTGCGTCCGCAGGTGAGCGGCATCATCAACGAGCGGCTTTTCGAAGAGGGCACCACGGTCAACCGCGGCGACCCGCTCTACCGCATCGATCCGGCCACCTACGAGGCGGCGAAGGCTTCGGCGGAGGCCGGTCTTGCGCAGGCGCAGGCCACGCTGGCCTCGGCGGAGCGCGAGTTGAAGCGGCAGCAGGAACTGCGCGACCGCTCGGTGACCAGCCAACAGACCCTGGATGACGCCATGGCCGCGCGCGACGTCGCCGAAGCGGCGGTGAAGGTCGCCGAGGCACAGGTGCTGTCCTCCGACATCGACCTCGAGCGCACCACCATCCGCGCCCCGCTGTCGGGGGTCGTCGGGCTGTCGGACGCCACGCAGGGGGCGCTGGTCACCGCCAGCCAGGCCACCCCGCTGACCACCATCCGCTCGATCGACACGGTGAACGTCGACGTGACGCAATCCGCCGCCGAGATGCTGCGCTGGCGGCGCAGCGGTCAGGCCGCCGCGCGTGAGAGCGAGGCCGAGGTGAGCCTGCGCCTCGCTGATGGCGAGCTCTACGAGCACACCGGCCGTCTTGCCGCCGCCGAGCCGCATGTGAACGAGCAGACCGGCGTTGTCGTGCTGCGCCTCGAGTTCCCCAACCCCGACCATTTCCTGCTGCCCGGCATGTACGTGCAGGTCGAACTGCCGCAAGGCTCGGTCTACGGCGCCGTGCTTGTGCCGCAGGAAGGCGTGACCCGCGACCGCCGCGGCCGCCCCATGTCGATGGTGGTGAACGGCGAGAACGTGATCGAAACCCGGCAGCTGACCATCGAGAGCGACCAGGGCAACCAGTGGGTGGTGAGCGAGGGGCTGCAGCCCGGGGACCGCGTGGTCGTTGCGGGTCTTCAGAAGATCGCCGAGGGCCAGACCGTGGCACCGGAAGAGCGGGCCGCGCCCGCCGACGCAACCGCCGCGGCCTCCGAGTAAGCCCGACGCAAGGAATCTGACAATGGCACGCTTTTTCATCGACCGTCCGGTCTTTGCCTGGGTGATCTCGATCCTCATCATGGGGATCGGGGTGCTCTCGATCCTCAACCTTCCCATCGCGCAATACCCCGAAATCGCCCCGCCCTCGGTGCGGATCAGCGCGCAATACCCCGGTGCCTCGGCCGAGACGGTGGCCAATACGGTCACCCAGATCGTCGAACAGCAGATGACCGGTCTCGACGGCATGCGCTACATGTCGTCGTCGTCGACCTCGGCGGGCACCTCGTCGATTACCCTGACCTTCGAATCCGGCACCGATCCGGACGTGGCGCAGGTGCAGGTGCAGAACAAGCTCTCGCAGGCGACGGCCCTGCTGCCCGAGACGGTGCAGCGCCAGGGCGTCACCGTCGAAAAGGCCTCTTCCTCCTTCATGATGGTGATCGCCCTCATCTCGGAGGACGGCCGCTTGGATCAGGCCGACCTTTCGGACTACCTGAACTCGAACCTCGTGGATGAGTTCAGCCGGATCGAGGGCGTCGGCGGGGCGCAGGTCTTCGGCGCGCAATACGCGATGCGGATCTGGCTCGACCCGTCCAAGCTCTCGGCCTTCGAGATGACGCCCTCGGACGTGGTCGGCGCCGTCTCGGCGCAGAACGCGCAGATCTCGGCCGGCGCCTTCGGCACGCTGCCCGCCCCCGAGGGTCAGCAGCTCAACGCCACGATCACCGCGCAGTCGCTTCTGAGGACCCCCGAAGACTTCCGCAACATCGTGCTGCGCTCGGAGACCGACGGCGGCCTCGTGCTGCTCAAGGACGTGGCGCGGGTCGAGGTCGGGGCCGAGAACTACTCGACCATCGCGCGCTACAACGGCAAGCCCTCCTCGGGCATGGCGCTGCAGCTCGCCTCGGGGGCCAACGCGCTCGACACCGCCGAGCGGGTGAAACAGCGCATCGAGGAGTATTCGGAGTTCTTCCCCGAGGGCGTGAGCTACGTCATCCCCTATGACACCACCCCGTTCATCGAGATCTCGATCCATGAGGTGCAGAAGACGCTGATCGAAGCCATCGTGCTGGTGTTCTTCGTGATGCTGCTCTTCCTGCAGAACATCCGCGCCACGATCATCCCGACGCTCGCTGTGCCGGTCGTCATCCTCGGCACCTTCGCGATCCTCGCCATGGCGGGCTTCACCATCAACACGCTGACCATGCTCGCCATGGTGCTGGCCATCGGCCTGCTCGTCGACGACGCCATCGTGGTTGTGGAGAACGTCGAGCGGATCATGGAGGAAGAGGGGCTGAGCCCGCGCGAGGCGACCCGCAAGTCGATGGGGCAGATCACCGGCGCACTCGTCGGTATCGCGCTGGTGCTGTCGGCGGTGTTCGTGCCGATGGCCTTCTTCGGCGGCTCGACCGGGATCATCTACCGGCAGTTCTCGATCACCATCGTCTCGGCCATGGGCCTGTCGGTGCTGGTCGCGCTGACCCTGACTCCGGCGCTTTGCGCCACCATCCTCAAGTCCAAGGACGCGCATCACAGCAATCGCGGCCCGCTCGGGTGGTTCAACAAGGGGTTCGACAAGCTGACCGGCGGCTATGCCGGCACCGTCGGCCACATCATCAAGCGCCCGCTGCGCATGCTGGTGGTCTACGTGGCGCTCGGCTACGCCATGGTCTTCTTGTTCAACAACACGCCCACCGGCTTCCTGCCGGACGAGGACCAGGGCATCCTGATGACCCTGATCCAGGGGCCGACCGGGGCCACCGCCGAGCGCACGCTCGACGTGGTCGAGCAGGTACAGGACCATTTCGCCTCGGAAACCGAGGCGGTGGACTCGATGTTCGGGGTGGTCGGCTTCTCCTTCGCAGGGCAGGGCCAGAACATGGGTCTCGCCTTTGTCCGGCTGAAGGACTGGTCCGAGCGTCCGTCGCCCGCGCAGAGCGTGCAGGCGGTGGCGGGCCGTGCCTTCCCGGCCTTCATGGGGATCCGCGACGCACAAGTCTTCCCGATCGTGCCGCCTGCGGTGATCGAGCTGGGCAACGTCTCGGGCTTCGACTTCTACCTGCAGGCGCAGGGCGGGCAGACGCATGAACAGCTGCTGACCGCGCGCAACCAGCTTCTGGGCATGGCCTCGCAGAGCCCGCTGATCGCCTCGATCCGCCCCTCGGGGCTGGAGGACGCGGCGCAGTTCAACCTCGACATCGACTGGCGTGCCGCCGGCGCGATGGGCGTGACCCCGACCAATGTCGGCAACACGCTGTCGATCGCCTGGGCTGGTCAGTACGTGAACGACTTCAACGACAATGGCCGGATCAAGCGGGTCTACGTCCAGGGCGAGGCAGACAGCCGCGCGACCCCCTCGGACCTCGAGAAGTGGCGGGTGCGCAATGCCAACGGCGATCTGGTGCCCTTCGCCAACTTCACCAAGGAAGAGTGGACCTACGGGCCTCAGGGTCTCAACCGCTACAACGGTGTGCCGTCGATGCAACTTCAGGGCTCGCCCGCCCCGGGCGTGACCACCGGCGAGGCGATGGCGGAGATCGAGCAACTCGCGTCGCAGTTGCCGCCGGGCTACCAGATCGCCTGGACCGGTCTTTCGCTGGAAGAGCGCGATTCCGGCGGTTCGGCCCCGCTGCTCTATGGCCTCTCGCTGGCGGCAATCTTCCTCTGCCTCGCGGCGCTCTATGAGAGCTGGACCATCCCCTTCTCGGTGATGCTGGCGATGCCGATCGGCGTTCTGGGCACCATGGGCGCGGCCTATTGGTTCGGCTTCGAGAACGGTGTCTTCTTCCAGGTCGGGCTGCTGACCGTCATCGGCCTGACGGGCAAGAACGCGATCCTGATCGTGGAGTTTGCCCGGGAACGCTACGAGGCCGGCGAAGAGCTTCTGGTTGCGGTGAAGGAGGCGGCGCGCCAGCGCTTCCGTCCGATCATCATGACCTCGCTGGCCTTCTCGCTGGGCGTGGTGCCGCTGGTGCTCTCTTCCGGCGCGGGCGCCGGCGGGCGCCAGGCGGTGGGCTCGGCGGTGCTCGGGGGGACGATCACCGGCACCGTGCTGGGCGTGCTCTTCGTGCCGCTGTTCTTCGTCGTGGTGATGAAGGTCTTCGGCCGCAAGAAAGAGCGCGAGCTGGCGGTCAAGCGCGCCGAGATGGCGCGCTGAAGAGACCCCGCCGCGGGACATGGAAAAAGAGCGGGCCCCCGGGCCCGCTCTTGTCGTTTTGGCGGAGTGCCTGCCCCCCTGGCGCCGCACGCGATGATCGGCCTTTCCTAACCCGGCTGGCATGTGGTGCTGACCTCTGAGCGTGCAGGCCATCCGACCGGCCGACGCGCCTGCGGCTTGCGTTGCGCCGCGGCTGCGGACCCCTAATTTGCGCTCTTTACTCTCGATCCGCGCGTCGCGAAGCTGCGCCCGACTCAACCCGGAGCCCCTTGCCATGACGCATCATCACCTCGCCGCCACGCCGCAGACCGTCCATTGGGGGCGATTCTGGTCGGAGCTGCCACCGGTCATGACCGTGACGCCCGGCGACCGGGTGACCATCCAGACCTTCTCGGGGCGCGAGGAGCTCTTGCCCGCCGAGGGCTCCGGCATGACCGTCGCGCCCGAGCTGCGCGACATCCTTGCCGCGGACCTGCCGCGCGTCGCCCACCTGCTGACCGGCCCCGTGGCGATCGAGGGGGCCATGCCCGGCGATGTGCTCAAGGTCGAGATCGAGCGTATCGAGCTGGGCGCCGACTGGGGTTTCAACCTGGTGCGCCCGGCCTCGGGCACCTTGTCCGGCGAGTTCCCGGTTTCGCAGAAAGCCCTCTCGCTGATCCCCATCGACCGCGAGGCGCAGACCTGCCGTTTGCCCTGGGGCGCGACGCTGCCGCTTGCGCCCTTCTTCGGCGTCATGGGGGTGGCCCCGGCGCCGGAGTGGGGCGAACTCACATCGATCCAGCCGCGCCTTCACGGCGGCAACATGGACCTCAAGCTGCTGACCGACGGGGCGACGCTCTACCTGCCGGTGCAGGCCGAGGGCGCGCTCTTCTCCTGCGGCGACGGCCATGGCTGCCAGGGCGATGGCGAGGTCTGCATCACCGCGCTCGAGACGGCGCTCACCGGCACGTTCCGCTTCGATCTGCTGAAGGCCGGGACCACGGCGATCGACCATCCGCGCGCAGAAACCGAGGCCGAGCTGATTTCGATGGGCTTTCATGCCAGCCTCGACACCGCGCTGCAAATCGCCCTGCGCCAGATGATCGCGATGGTCCGCGAGCGTGTGGAGATCACCGAGACCGAGGCCTACCAGCTTTGCTCGCTGGCGGCGGATTTCGCCATCACCCAGTCGGTCAACCAGGAAAAGGGCGTACACGGGCGCTTGCGGAAGTCGATCCTCGAAAGCGGCACAGTGGCCCGCTGATCACGGGCCGGCCCCGGGGAGAGCCGGCCCGCGACGGATCTGCTACATGCCGTAGACCAGATCCACCAGCGAGAGCGATACCGCCGGCACGTAGGTGACGAGCAGCAGCACCAGCACCAGCACGCCCACGAAGGGCAGGTTGGTGACCGAGGTCCGCCACACGTCGGTTCGGGCGATTGAACAGGAGGTGATCAATACGCTCGCGACCGGCGGGGTCTGCTGGCCAAGCGCGATATTCAGCGTGAGCAGAATACCGAACTGGATGGGGTTGATGCCAAGCTCATGCACCAGCGGCATGAAGATCGGCACGGTCAGGATGATCGCCGCCGCGCCATGCAGCACCATGCCCACGAACAGCAGGAAGATGTTGATGATCATCAGCACGGCGAAAGGATTGGTGGTGATCTGGGTGATGCCCGCTGCCAGACGCTGCGGCATCTCGGTCTCGGTCAGATAGAGGCCGAGCACCGCCGAGGCCGCAACCATCAGCATGACAACCGAAGTCTGCAGCACCCCGTCCACCAGCGCCTTATAGAGATGGCGCAGATTGATCTCGCGGTAGATGAAGACCCCGATGAAGAGCGCCGCCACAACCGCCAGCGCTGCCCCCTCGGTCGCGGTCACCACGCCGCCGAAGATGCCGCCGAGGATCACCACCGGCAGGATCAGCGCCCAGGAGGCGTCCTTAGCGGTCTCGCCGAGGCGGCGCAGCGAAAACGCCTCGTCGCGCGGCAGGTCGTAGCGCCGGGCCATGTAGTAGCACAGGCCCATCAAGAGCCCGCCGCCCAGCACGCCGGGCACGATGCCCGCGACGAAGAGCTTGACCACCGAAGTGTCGGACATGGCGCCGTAAAGGATCATCGGGATCGATGGCGGGATGATGATCGCCAGCGAGGCCGAAGACGAGGTGATCGCTGCCGCCATGCGCGGCGTGTAGCCCTTGTTCTTCATTGCCGGGATCAGCACCGAGCCGGTCGCCGCCACGTCGGCCACGGCCGAGCCGGAGATCTCGGCAAAGAACATCGACACCCCGACGTTGACCATGGCGAGCCCGCCGCGCACGAAGCCGATCAGCGCCGAGACAAAGGCGATGAGCCGGGTCGAGATGCCGCCGGTGTTCATCAGCGCGCCGGCAAGGATGAAGAGCGGGATGGCGATCAGCGGGAAGCTGGTGGCGCCGTCGTAGAGCGACAGCGCGGCGTTGAGAAAGCCCAGCTCGCCGTTGAGCAGGAACACCCCCAAGAGCGCGGAGCCGAGGATCGAGAAGGCGATGGGCATGCCGACCGCGATCAGCACGAACATGAAAAGCAGGATGCCGGCTTCGATCATTGGGTGACCTCCTTGTGCGCGCCCGGGGTGCGATGGCTCTTGCCGCGGGCCTCGGCCAGCTCGGCCTCGGCGCGGGCGATCTCATGTTCGATCTCGGCGGTGTCGGGGTCGACACCGTCACGGACGGCCTGAAGGCGCTCGGGCAGGGTCAGCAGCCGGCCGAGGATCATCAGCCCGAAGCTCACCGGCAGGATGCCCTGCAGCACGGCGCGCGGCACGAAGCGCACGGTGGTCATCACCTCGTCGCCGAAGATCTCGAGGATCGCCCAGCCGGCCCAGGCGGTGATGGCGCAGATGGTCAGGAACAGCAGCTCGACAAGGCCGAAGAGCACGAAGCGCCCGGCCCCCGGCAGGCCGAACATCAGCCCGTTAAAGCCCATGTGGGAATTGCGCACCACGGCCAGCGCGGCCCCGGTGAAGGTGATCCAGGCGAGGAGCGCCGCGGCGACCTCGTCATACCAGATCAGCGACTGGCCGCTGTAGCGGTAGGCGACGCCCAGAAGGACGACGCAGGCCAGCGCGACGATCATCGCGATGGTGGCGATCTGCAGGAACAGGTCGAGCCAACGGGTGGGACGGGACAGCAAGGTTGCCTCCGAGAATTCAGCGAGGGGAGAGGCGGCGCGGGACGCCCGCGCCGCCGGTTCACCTGTTGGGCTCAGGAGCCCGAGCCATTGGCCAGCGACAGCGCCTGGTCGATCATCTCCTGACCGCCCTCGACCTCTGCCGCGAACTTCTCGTAGATCGGCTTGGAGGCGTCGACAAAGGCATCCCGGTCGGTCTTGTTGACCGCGAGCCCGCCTTCTTCGAGCTTGCCCACCAGCTCGCCGTCCTGCGCCTCGCCGGTGTCGCGCGCCCAGAAGGCGACCTCCTTGGCGGTCTCCTCGATGATCTGCTGCACCTCGGGGTCGAGCTTCTCGAAGGCCTTCACGCCGACCGTCGGATAGGCCGGGGAGTAGACGTGGTTGGACAGCGACAGATACTCCTGCACCTCGTTGAGCTTGCCGCCGTAGATGTTGGTCATCGGGTTCTCCTGCCCGTCGACCACGCCGGTCTGCAGTGCCACGAAGAGTTCCGAGAAGGGCATCGGCGTCGGGTTGGCGCCGTACTCCTGGAACATCGCCACGCGCCAGCTCGAGTTCGGCGTGCGGATCTTCAGGCCCTTGAGGTCGGCGGGGGTGGTCACCGGGTGCTTGGAATTGGTGATCTGGCGGAAGCCGTTCTCCCAGATCGCCAGCGGCCTGTAGCCCTTGGCCTCGGCGGCGGGCTTCAGCACGCTGTCGAAGAGCGCCTCGTCGATCTTGGCCAGATGCTGTCGATCGGCAACGAGGAACGGCAGGTCGAAGAGCGCGTATTCCGGCGCGATCTCGGGCATGGTCGAGCTGGGCAGGGTGATGTGCATCGTGCCCAGCTTGATCTTTTGCAGCATGTCCTTGTCCTTGCCCAGCTGCGAGCTGTCAAAGACCTTCACCACCGCCTTGTCGCCAAGCTTTTCGTTGGCGCGGCGGGCAAATTCCTCGGCGGTCTGGTCCTGCAGCGAGCCGTCGGCGGCGCTGAGGCCAAAGATGATCTCGGTCTGCGCCAGCGCAGGCGCGGCCTGCAGCGTTGCGGCGACGGCGCCGATCAGTGCGATATGCTTGAGTTCCAAGTGTGTCTCCTCCCTGAGTGCTTGGTCCGGTTTGTGGGGTGTCGCTCAGCCGGCCAGAACCTCTGGCTCGGTGAGCGCCGCGATGGCCCCGGCCGCGTGCTGGCGGTCCTCCTCCGTGGCGGGCGGACGGGGTTGCAGCCCGGCCAGCTTGCGGCCGAGAGCGATGGCGTTGAAGGTGGCGCCAGTGTCGGCGCGGCCTTGGCCCGCGATGTCGAAGGCGGTGCCATGCGCCGGGGTCACGATCGGGAAGGGGTAGCCGGCGATCAGCGTCACCCCCCGGTCGAAGCCGATCAGCTTCATCGCGATTTGCCCCTGGTCGTGGTACATGGTCATCACCGCGTCGAACTCGCCCCCCTTGATGGCCCGCACGAAGACGGTATCCGAGGGTACCGGGCCGGTCACGTTGATCCCTTGGGATTTGGCGATTTCGATGGCGGGCGCGATCACCTCGTCATCCTCGTGGCCGAAGTTGCCGCCATCCCCGGCATGCGGGTTGAGCGCGGCCACGCCGATACGGGGGCTCGGGATGCCCGCGGCGGTCATCACCTCCGAGGTCAGCTTGAGGCTGTTCGCAACGCGTTCGGTGGTGATCGTGCTGGCCACCTTGCTCAGCGGGATGTGCGAGGTCACCCGGGCATTCCACACCTCGTCGAGCACGTTGAATTCACGCCCCGACTGCTCGGCCTCGATCACCGCGTCGACGAAACCGATCTCGTCCACGTAGCTCGACCGGGCAAGCCGCATGGAGTGCTTGTTGAACGGCGTGAAGGCGCAGACGCCCGCGATGCCCGCCTTGCCCAGCAGCAGCGCCGTGGCGAAGTTCTGCAGCGAAGCGCGGCCCCCGGCCTCCGAGGATTTGCCCGGCGGCACCGAGGCAGGATCGCAATTGCGCAGGTCGAGCAGAACCGACCCGGCGGGCAGGGGCTTTGCCAGATCGGCGGTGGAGATCACCGGCAGGTCGATCTTCACCCCGGCGGTCTGCGCGCCCTTTTCCAGCAGTCGCGCGTCTCCGATGACGATCAGGTCGCCAAGGTTTGCCTGCGCATCCGCCACGATCTTCGCGGCCAGTTCTGGCCCGATCCCGGCAGCATCCCCGATCGCCAATGCGACTCGCATATTCGATTCTCCTCAGCATGTATTTTGTATATTTTGTTTTCCGATACGGTATCGCATGGCAAGGAAAAACTTGCTAACCTAGGAAAAAGATCAGAACCGGAGGTGTCATGGACCTGTCTTCTGCCTCGGACATGCCATTGCAAATAAAGAAAGAATCCCTGCATGATCAGGTCGCGAACCGGATCCGGGATCTCATCATCGAGGGCTACCTCGAGCCCGGCAGCCGCATCGACGAGGTGCAGCTTCTGGAACAGCTGGGCGTTTCGCGCACCCCGTTCCGCGAGGCGCTACGCACGCTGGCGGCCGAGGGGCTGATCGTCATTCAGCCTTCGCGCGGGGCAACGGTGCGCAAGCTATCGTCGCAGGATGTCTTCTCCATGCTCGAGTTGCTGGGGCATCTGGAAAAGCTCGCCGGGCAGACCGCCTGCGAACGGGCCAGCGACGCCGAGATCGCCGGGATGCGCGCGCTGCACGAAGAGATGCTGGGCCACTACCGCACGCGCGATCGGCTGCCCTATTACAAGCTCAACCAGGAGTTCCACTCGCGGCTGGCGGCGCTCTCCGCCAACGAGACGCTGCAGGAAATCCAGCAGAACATCCAAGGACGGCTCAAGCGCATCCGCTTCGTCGGCAATGGCACCGAGGATTACTGGGCCGAAGCCGTCGCCGAGCACGAAGAGATGATCGCCGCGCTCGAGGCCCGCGATGGCGACCGGCTGGGCGAGGTCATGTCGCGCCACCTGACAAATACCTGGGACCGGGTGAAGGAGTCGCTCTGAGCGCTCCTTCCCACCTTCGCGTCATCGCCCAATCTCGGGCGCGCAAGTCGGCGCGCGCGAGGTGGGCTGGCCTGGATCATCAAAAGGAGGGCCACGCCTGTAAGCGTAGCGGGGGCGATGTCGTTCACCCGCGGGATGGCGATATCTGGTGATCTGGTGCGGATGGGAATTCTCACAAAGTTCTGCCTCTGGATGCGGAAATTTCCCTTTGATATCAGAGCGTCAAAATCTAAATTTCGAACTAATCCTGCCTTTTTCGTCAGATAGTTTCGACACCGACCGCTCATAAAAACCCAGCGCAGTGGCCGGCTTCTCGTGACTGATGTTTCAAAGAACGTCGCTTCGCCTAAAAATCATGTTGGCGCGCGGCCCAAGTGGAAGGGACTGCGCCCCGCGGTCGAGTTGGATCACGGCCTCGACGCCTGGTAGCCGCCCGCTTTTCACTTCCTCTATGTCGCAGGACTTCAGAACGTCCGTGTCCATCAGACTGTGGATCGTCCGGAGATTGATGCCGAGGATCTTCGCAGCCCGGGTCGGTCGAACGGTTCCATGGTGATCGGTCGCGATGACCTCACGCAGCACGGCTGGCGACACGCGGAAATCCGGGAAACGTGCGGTGGCCGGATCGACTGCATGCAGCGGAAAGCGGTTTCTCGGAATAGTTTCGCCCACGCGCTCGGTGGGTATGCGGACACGATGCGATGCCGGCGCAATGTCCAGTAGGTCCTCCGCCTTGGAGCGCTCGACGCCCGCCCGCAGCTTCCCGATGAACCCATCAAGATGGTGTGGGTGATACATCGGCGAGGCGTTCCTGTATCGACCCAGCGGAATCTGCTCAGGATAGGCCGCCAATGTGAATGCCTCGGCAGGCGTGCGCATGGCAAGCGCCTGATCAGGGCGGCGGATATTGTAGAGCTCAATCACAGACCACCCACGGGACCGAGGAGCGCGAGGTGCTCTACCCTTGGCAGCCCTGGACGGGGCGAGCTATTCACGTACACGACGTGATCGCGAAGGCGGGCTGGGTTGCGTTTCGCTGTAGCCTGAGCGGTATCTCGTCGGACCGACGGCTGGAGGTTCCCGTCTGGATGTTCGATCGCGCGGCCTGCCGGTGCTGGCAAGTCGCGGTGACGCCGGTTGCCTCAGTGGCGGCTTTGCGAGCTCTGGCGGCATTGCTGCACGATGCGGCCGGCGTTCGTGATGGCGCATCCCCACTGCCAGACCCGAGCGCAACATCGAGCGCCCAACAGGCGATTCCGGGAGATGCCGATGCCACGCCGCCCAGCACCACAACAGCTCGAGTTGTTCACTCGCCCCAGCGACGCCGATCTGGTCCCGGCGCCGCACTGGCAGACGCTGCCGGAGGAGGCGCGGGTGACGCTGACCGAACTGATGACCCGCCTGATCCTCGACCACGCCGCCGGCGCTCAGGCGCCTCGCCGGACGGAAGCACGATATGAAGCATGAGAAGATCAGTTCGCACCACCTGGAGCGCAAGGCGATCCTCCACGTGCGACAGTCCTCCGCCCACCAGGTGCTGCACAACCGGGAGAGCGGCGCTCTGCAATATGCGATGCGCGACCGGCTGGCGACGCTCGGCTGGTCCTGAATCGAGACGATCGACGACGACCTTGGCCGGTCCCCGGCGGGCGGCGTTGCGCGGGCGGGCTTCGGCCGGATGGTCGCCGAGGTCTGCCTGGGCAAGGTCGGTGCGGTCGCGGCGCGGGAAGTGTCGTGCTTTGCGCGCGACAGCCGCGACTGGCAGCAGCTGATCGAGATGTGCCGGGTCGTCGACACCGTTCTCGTCGACCAGGAGGCGGTATATGCGCCACGCCAAGGCAACGACCGTCTACGTCTCGGTTTGAAAGGAAGTCTCAACGAGTACGAGTTCGATCTGCTGCGGCAACGGTCGCTGTCTGTCCGTTACGAGAAGGCCCGGCGCGGCGAGTTGATCGTCGCAGCTCCCGTCGGCTTCGTGAAGGCCGGCGACAGGCTCGACAAGGACCCCGACCGCCGCGTCCAGGAGGCCATCACCCTTGTCTTCGACAAGGTGGCCGAGCTCGGCAGCGTCCGGCAGGTCCTGCTCTGGTTCCTGGAGCACGGGCTGGACCTGCCCGCAAGACACGCCAATGGCGACGTGATCTGGCGCAGGCCAACCTATGCCACCATCCACCGCATCATCGAGAACCCGGTCTACGGCGGCGCCTACGCCTATGGTAAGATCCGAGTTGTGCCAAGACACGGCGCGGCCGTTCCGCGAACCGGCAGCCGCCGCAAACCGCGCGCTGAATGGCTGGCGCTGAAGCCCGGCGCACACGAAGGTTATATCAGTTGGGACGGGCAGAGGCGATCCACGCGAGGGTCAGCGACAACACCCCCACGAGCCGGCACCGTTGTGCTGGAAGCACGCCTCCGGCGTGACGGGGCGCCCAAGCACGGCGATGCCCTGCTCGGCTTCACGACGAAGACACTCAGACTCGCCGCCGAAGCCGGCAGCATCGAGGACGTTCATCCGTTACCGGACGGTCCGTGGATCTTCGCTTCCGCGGAACTCGGCAAACCGCCAGCCCAGCAACTCACCCAACGCGCCCGGCAGAACCCCAAATACCCCACCGCATCGCACCCAGATCAGCAAAACCTATTTACTTCAGAGGCATAGAGAGATGGGCGCAATGAAGCAGGATTGTAGAAGGCGATCCAGTCACCGATGACGCGCATCGCGTGTTGGATGCTTTCGAAGCGGTGGCGATGCACGCACTGCTCCTTCAGCGTCCGGATGAAGCGCTCGACCATGCCATTCTGCTGCGGGCAGTGTGGGGTGATGAACTCCTGCTTGAGCCCGTAGCTGCGGACGATGGCCGTGGAGTGGTGGCTGGTGAAGACCAAACCGTTGTCTGAGCGCAGCAGGAACTCCTCCTCGACCCGGCCCAGTGTGCCGAACCTCGCGATCAGCGCATGCTCGCGGGCGGCGCTGGCCGTCGTGGCCTTGCCCGACGTCGACAGGTGCCAGCCCTGCAACTCGCGGGTGTGGCAGTCGATCACCAAGGCCAGTGAAGCCCAGCCGTCCTTGCCGGTTCAGATGCGTGCGAGATCGGTCGACCACCTCTCGTTCGGCCCAGCTGCGACAGACGGAACAGCCTCGATGCGGGGCCGCATGCCCACGGCGCGCTTGCGAACCTGCCAGCCCTTGATCTGGAAGATCCGCTGTACCGTGTTCTTGTTGAAGCCCAGGAGCCAGGCCACGGTCCGATAGCCGAAGGACGGCTCCTCCTCGATCATCTTCTTGATTGGTTCGGTGAAGCGGGGATCGACCTTCGGCGCGGCTTTCACCGGCTCGCCTCCGACACGGTCGCCTTGCACTGGATGATCTCGATCACCCGGGCCGTCTTCCGCTTCGCCGTCCACCGCTTGATGTTGTCGTCCATGGTCATACTCATCGCTACGTTCTCGCTTGTAGCATGAGCAGGTTTTCACTGGGTCGATACGCAACTCCGCTGCCTGACCCCGAAGCCCGCTTGATCCAGGGCGGCGAAAGGGGTCACACGCCACCTCGCGGCAAGCGCCGAAGCGGAACGACCCAGCCTTCCGGAATAGCGGGACAGAGGATGGCGATCACGGGGCCGCTTCACGCTGCCGATCCCCTCCGCCCGGCCAAATTCAGTGAAAAATCGAGATGCCCTTCCCCGACATTCCGCAACTTTGAGGGAAAGGCCGTTCCTGAACGACGCTAAACTTCGAGGATGATCGGACAGTGGTCCGAGACTTCAGTTTCGTAGATGACGTCAAAACTCCTTACGGCATCTTGGTTGTCGATCAGCATGTAGTCGGCGAAGCGGCCTGGCTTCTTGTAGTGCGAGTTGCGAGTCCCGCTGAATCCGTAGGTCGTCACGAGTTCAACCATTCCGGCATCGGCGAGGATCGAAAGCGTTTCGCTGTTCGGCTCAACGTTGAAATCGCCACAGATCACCTTCAGGTCGCCAGGCTCTGCCAATTGGCTTGAGAGATCACGCAGTCTATGTGCCTGTTCGGCACGTTCGGGCGTGTCCATTTTTCCGGCCAAGTCGCGCAGCCCATGCATGTGCGTGACGCTCAAGGCTCTGTCCGCTTCGTAGTCCCACACACGCACGCCATGGGCGTTTCGGGAGCGTGGGTGCTCGCCAAAGCCGACAGGAGAGTAATCCTTGTGAACGAAGCCTTGGACCTGTCCGATGATCGGGAAAGAGCGATGCACAAAGGTCGCCAAGCCCCATTGCGAAGGGATCGGCATTTCTCCGTCCCACAGGACTCCTTGCGCCGCTGGACAGAAGAAAGCAACGTGGTTTGGCAGCGCCGTGGTGACGTCGCGAAAGAGGTTTGCGCGTTGAGGCAGGATATGATCGCCGTCGCGATAGGTCAGCCAATCCTTTCCGGACGAGGGGCTATGGATGACCTCTTGGAGGCAAAGAATATCGGGCATAATTGCGGCCAGATAGGGCAGCATCACTTCATGGAGCTTGCCGCCCCAACCGTTCAAACACATGATTTTCATGAGCTATGACCTTTCGCCAAGGGTATCAAATGTCGACCGCCTCCGCGAGGCTCAGAGCCTCCTCGAGTTCGCCGTCCAGGTAGCGGACCGTACTGTCCACCTTGGTGGGACCGAGCAGGAGCTGGACCGCGCGAAGATTGCCTGTCTTGCGGTAAGCCTGTGCCGCCTTGGTGCGCCTCAACGAGTGCGTGCCGTAGCCGCTCGGCTCGAGACCGATCGCCGTCACCCACTCTCGGACGAGCCGCGTGTATTGTCGCGTCGAAATGTGCGGCCTGGCATGAAACCGGCGCGCGAACAGGAAGGCGCAGTCGATCATCTCCGGTCGTTTCACCCAAGCCGAGATCGAAGCACGGGTGTTTTCCGTGACTTAGACCTGATAGGGGCGGCGCGTCTTGCTCTGGATGACCGATACGCGTTCGCGGAGACGATCGCCGACAACGGGCTGGGCGACCTTCAGACCGACGCGGTCGCAGCCCCGCACCTTGGTGGCGATGGCGAGATTGAACAGAGCGAGATCGCGAAGGCCGCTCGCAAGTCCGAGGCGCGCACGGATCGACACCACAGCTAAGATCGAACCCGCGCTGTCACCGCGGACTGCAGCACATCATTGGCACGCGTCATTCACCGTCCTCCGGCTCAGTTCCGGGTGACTGGCCGCGCACCGGTCTCTCGCTGCCTGGCACGCCCGTTCCGATTGGGACCACGCGGCGCTCAGGCCGTTCCGACCTCTGCGGGTTTTACGGCAAAGAAGATGGCGTAGAGCGTGGGGACGACCACCAGGGTCAGGATCGTGGCGAAGCTCAAGCCGCATATGATGACGACGGCCAGGGACCTGAAGAAGGGATCCCAGAGAAGCGGCACCACCCCCAGAACGGTGGTCAGCACGCCAAGCGACACGGGCCGCACGCGGCTGACCGCGGCATCGACGACCGCGGACATGCGCGCCTTGCCCTGCGCGATCTGTGAATCCGTTTCGTCGATCAGCACGATGGCGTTCTTGATGAGCATCCCGGTCAGCGACAGAATGCCGAGGATGGCCATGAATTCGAGAGGCGTCCGGCTGAGGGCGAGGCCGTAGATCACCCCGATCAGCGCCAGCGGCACCGCGAGCCAGATGATGAGCGTCTGGCGCCACGCGTTGAACAGGAACAGCACCACGATGAACATGGCACCGAACCCGACGGGCATTGTCTTGGCGAGACCCGCGTTGGCTTTCTGGCTGTTGCCGTATTCGCCCTTCCACTCGAGGCTGTACCCCGGCGGAAGGGCAATCGCCTCGATCTTCGGGCGCACGGCGTCGAAAAGGTCGCCCGACCGGATGCCGGGCGCATTGTCGGACTGCGCGGTGATCGCCAGTTGGCGGTCGATCCGGCGCAGGCGTCCCGCCTCGAAGACGACATCGAAGCGGTCCACCACCTGGCTGATCGGGATGTAGCCGCCCGTTGCCTGCGCGTAGACCTGGATGTCCCGCAACTCACCGACGTCGTCTCGTGCGGATGCCACTGGGCGCATCACGATATCGCGCAGCTCGTCGCGCTCGCGGTACTGTCCCAGGCGCGTCCCGATCAAGTGGCTGTAGGTCGCATTCGAAATCTCGGCCTGCGTCAGCCCGACACGGCGGGCGCTCTCGATGTCGATGATCGGCCGCAGAACCTTTACCTGCTCGCGCCAGTCGTCCTTGACCGCGATCGCGCCGGCCTCCGACATGATCGCCTTGGCCTGGTCTGAAAGCTCACGCAGGATGGCCGGTTCGGAGCCGAAGAAACGCGCTTCGATGCGCGAGCCACCGCCCGGGCCAAGCACGAATTTCCACACCTTGGACTTGGCGTTCGGATAGGATTCATCGATATGCGCCTGAATTTCGCCGCGCAGCTTATCGATGACCCCATAATCTTTCACGTCCACCAGGATCTGGCCGTAGGACGGGTCGGCGTCCGCGGAATCGTAGATCAGCATGAATCTCTGGTGTCCGCTGCCCACCATGCTGTTGGTTCCCGTCACGCCGTCGAGGCCGCGCACGAAACCCGCGATCTCGCGCATGTCCGCCTCGGTGCGGGTGATGTCGGTCCCCTGCGGCAGGTAGTAGTCGATGACGAATTGCGGGCGGGTGGACGCCGGGAAGAACCCGGGCGGCACGAGGTTGAACATAGCGACCGCCGAAACGAAGAGCGCAACGATGCCCGCGACGGTCAGCCAGCGCACCCTGATGGCCTTGTCAAGGAGCGCGCGATAGCTCTTTAACACAGCATTTTCCTTCGGCGCGTCGCCGGCTTTGCCAGGCTTGAGCAGCAGCGTGCAGAAATAGGGCGTCAACCAGATCGCCACCAGCCAGGAAAACAGCAGCGCGATGCCGATGGTCCAGAACAGCGAGCCGGCATATTCGCCGGTGTTGTCGGGTGAAAAACCGATGGGCGAGAGGCCAGGATACCGACCACCGTTCCGCCCAGCAGCGGCCAGATCGTCTGCCGCACCACCGAGCGCGAGGCGGCGGCGACCTCTTCGCCGTGCTGCACGCGCACCAGTGTGCCTTCGACAACCACGATGGCATTGTCGACGAGCATCCCCAGCGCAATGATCAGGGCCCCCAGGGAAATGCGCTGCATGTCGAGCCCGAAGACATACATGCCAAAGAGCGTGCCCGCGACGGTGACAAGCAGAATGCCCCCCATCAGGATGCCGGATCGCACGCCCATGAAGACCAGCAGCGTGCCGACCACGATCGCCAGCGCCAGCCCGACGTTGACCACGAAGTCATCGACGGACTCCTTCACGCTCGCGCCCTGGTCCGAGATCGGCAGGACGTGGATGCCGATGGGGCGTTCACTTTCCAGCTCGGCGATGCGCGCCCGCACCGCATTGGCCATGTTCACCACGTTGCCGCCCCGGACGTTGGAAATGCCCATGCCAATGCCGGGTTGCCCGTCGCGGAACAGAAGCGTCTTCGCCGGCTCCTCCAGTCCACGCGTCACCGAGGCGATATCCCTGAGCCTGAAGGACGCGCCGGTCTCGGGGTTGGTGAGCATCAGGCTCTCGATGGCTTCGATGGAGTCCACCGCGCCTTCGGGCCGCAAGGCCAGGCGCGTCGGACCGGCCAGGATGGAGCCACCGGGTGTCACCAGGTTCTGCCCCTCCAGCAGGCGCTGGATCTGCGCGGGTGCGAGGCCGAGCGCGGTCAGCCGCGCCGGCGCATACTCAACGTAGATGACCTCCTTGCGGACGCCATTCAGCGAGACCTTCGAGACCCCGTCGACCGTGACCAGCTTGCGCTGCAGCTCCTTGACGTATTCGTAGAGATCGGAAAGAGAAAAACCTTCCCCGACGATTGCGTAGTATTGGGCGTAGACATCGCCATAGTCATCGTAGACCTGGCTGGGGTAGGCATCGGGCGGCAGCTGCGACTGGGCGTCCGAGATCTTTGCCCGCATCTGCGCGAATTTCTGATCGAGCTCCCGATAATTCGGTGTCGAGGCGATGGTGAATTCCACCGTCACCGTGCTGAGCCCCGGCGAGGAGACCGACCGGACCTCGTCCACGCCGGGCAATTGTTGAAGCGCACCCTCGATGACCTCGGTCACCTCTTCGACCACTTCTTCGGCCGAAGCCCCGGGATAAGGCGTGATGATCTGCGCCTGCCGGATCACGAACTCCGGATCCTCGAACCGAGGCAGCGCGGTATAGGCGAAGTAACCGGCGAAGAGGATCAGCAGCGTGGCCACGGCCGAGATCAGCCGCTTCCGAAGAGCAAAGGATGCCAAATCCATGGCCCTAGTTCCCAACTTGGGTGATCGGGCGGACCGTCATTCCCTCAACGATGTCGCCCACGCCCGCCGACACCACGCGCTCGCCGCCCAAGAGCCCCTCGGTCACCACCACATCCCCGCCGCTGGCCGCCCCTAGGGTCACGGCCCGTCGCGAGACCTTGCCCGCGTCATCCACCAGCCAGACGAGCGGATCGCCGTTCGGCGCCGCGGCGACGGCAGTCAGCGGGATCGTCACCTCTTCGCGCGCTCCCCCGATTGTGGCGCGGATATTGGCCACCATGCCGGGCAGGATGAGCGCGTCTTCGGGCACCGAGACGGCGGCGCGTCCGCGGTAGGTCTGCGTCGCGCTGTCCGCCTGAACCGAAAATTCGACCAGCTCCGCGGGAAATTCCTGTCCCGGGAGGGCGTCGAACGTGGCGATACTTCCGCCCGCTCCATCGCGGCGCGCCGTCAAAATCTTCACATCGGGGCCGGGGATATCGAACGCGAGGTGAACGACGCCGAGACTCTGGAGCAGCACGATCGGCTGCCCCGCCTGCACATTGGCAAAATTGTCGATGTCCCGCCGGGCGACGATCCCGTCGAAAGGCGCCCTGAGCGTTGCATCGTTGATCTTGTCTTGCGCGGTCTCGATCTGCACATCGATGCCCCGCAGCGTGGCCTCTGCCGCAGCGATTTCCTCGGGCCGCCCGCCAACCTCTCCGATCCGAAGCGACTCCTGCTGCGACTTCAAGCTGGCTTCGGCCACGCGCGCCTCGGCCTCCGCCGCTTCCAGTTGGGCACGCGTTGCGACCCCGCGCTCTTGAAGCTCGCGGGTCCGGTTCAGCACGTTGTTTGCGGCATCGACCTGGGCCCGGGCGGAGTCCACCGCGGCCTCCAGCGCGGCGATCTCTTCGACCCGTGCGCCGGACTTCAACGCGTTGAGCTCGGCTTGCGCCTGCGCCTTCTGGCTCTGCAACTGGCTCAGCTGGTTATCGAAATCCCGAGTCTGGATCTGGGCAATCGTATCCCCCTCGAAAACCTGCGACATCGCGCGCACCGGAAGCGCGATCACCTGCCCGGAAACTCTGAAGGACAATTCGACCTCCCGTGAAGGCAGGACGAGCGCGGGATAGGACAGCGACACTTCCGCCGCTGTTTCCTGTGCCACGGTGACCTTCGCGGGGCGTGCATGGCTCTCCTGCGCCATGGCTCCGTCGGAAATTCCCGCGCCAATCGTGGCAAAGACTGGAAAGAGCAAAACGGTCTTCATCAAAATGGAGTCTCCCCATGAGGCACCGAACCCAGATGATGATGGCAACCATCGACCCGGCGCGTTCACTCAAAAGAGGACCAATTTCCGAAACCGATAGTACAGGAAAGTCCCGGGGTTCGTCATTCTGTTTCGACGGCAGCCACGCACGTGGCGCCCTTGGCCTCGGGCAAGCGTGGTTCCCGTCTCGATCCCTCCCGCGCGCCCAGCCTTCGAGGATGGACTGCGCGAGCTCGGATTTTTCCGGCGGACAAGCCTCGAAGGACCGCTTCTGCGGTCCGCAGCTGAGCTTCGTTTGGCGCGGCAGCGGGTCTTTCGCTATGATGCGATTGCGTCGAACGAGTAATCAACAGCAGGAAGGTCCGCACGACTGCCGCCCCATGCTCACGGGGCGAAGGGAAAGTTAGGGCTGACTGCAGACCCACAGGATGCGCGTTACCGCAGTTCATGGCGCGAACAGACGGTGGGTTGGCGCATTGGTCCAGCCCAGGACATCCCTCGGAACGCATGAAAGCTCTTGCAAAGCCATCGCGGCGGCCAGCCCCTGTGCATGCGGCGGGTCCAGCCTACCTCGTGTCTCCAGCATGTACGGAAATCCCTGGGTAGGAGAACGGTTTGAACTTGTCCGGCTCGAAAGATGACACCCCGTTGCACAGGCGCGCCCTTGTCATTGGCGCTTCAGGGGGCATCGGAGCTGCGCTTTGCGCAGCGCTTGCCGAGCGTGGAGCCGAGGTCACCGGTCTTTCCCGATCCGTTGACGGCGTCGATTTCGCCGACCCTGCCTCCGTGGCCGCTCGGATGGAGGCACTGTCTGGTCCATTCGAGATGATCCTCGTCGCGAGCGGAGTGCTGGCGCCGGAAGGGGCCAGGCCGGAGAAGTCCCTGGCCGAGATCGACGCCTCCAGGATGGCCGAGGTCATGGCGGCGAACGCCATCGGACCGGCACTCGTCCTCAGGCATGTTCCCCGGCTTCTGCCCCGGAAAGGGCGGTCGGTTGTCGGGGTCCTGACCGCTCGTGTCGGCTCCATCGGCGACAACCGCCTGGGCGGCTGGTACAGCTACCGCGCCTCGAAGGCTGCCGCCAACCAGATCGTCCACACCGCCGCGATCGAGATCGCCCGCACCCATCCCGGTGCCGTCGTCGTTGCCCTTCATCCCGGCACCGTGGCCACGGAATTCACCCGCGACTACCCGGCCCATCGCAAGGTCACGCCCGCCGAGGCCGCGGGCAATCTTCTCGGTGTGCTGGCCGGCCTCGAGCCGCGGCAAACGGGGCAGTTCTTCGACTGGGCCGGCAACCCGGTACCTTGGTGAAGACCCGTGGGTGTCGTTGCAGCTCCGGCTCACGCGCGCCTCCTTGCCAGAACCGGGAGGTCCCGCCCCGCCGCAAGCCCATTGCGGAAGTGTCAAATTCTCGCTGCGTGCGCTCGCAGCGGAATTTTTGCTGTGACGCGGCAAATCCCCATGCCGCATCGAAGCAACGGATCCTGTCGTTCATGCGCCGCGCAGCGAACTCCTTCGGAATAGCGACCACAAAGCGGACAAACAGGACACTCTTGTGTGGCTCAGTTTTTAGTCTGACGGTTCAGACCGAACCCTATCTCGAACCTCATATTCCGCGGCCCGAGCAGGAAGCGGAAGCAGCCGAGAAGCTCGCGGCGCTCGCGGAGAAGACCGGTGGGACGCCGAACATCCTGCTGCTGCTCGTAGATGACATGGGCCGGGGCGATCCCGGCTCCTATGGCGGCGGCATTGCGGTGGGCGCGCCAACGCCCGAAGTGGACCTTCCGGCGCGCTCGGCGTGCCGCAGGTGCCAACCGACTGGCGCATTCTCCGCACGCTGATGCTGATGGCCGTGGCGGCGGGGGTGTTCTTCCCGCTGGTCGGCCTGCCTATGGTCGAGTCGAACTCTGCAGTGCTTGAGCGGCGCTCACGTTCGGTCCGTGAGGGTGGGTCGTTCTGCCGGCAACCGGGCCCTGTAGTGAAAACTGCAACCGCGAAGCGTCCGAAAACACCGCGCGGCCCCGCTCAGAAGAAGGAAACCCTCGGGCCAGTCGGACCGCAGTCGATCACCGCCTCGACCCCGAAAACCTCGCGGATCAGGCCTGCTGTCAGCACCTCTGCAGGTCGTCCCTGCGCGACCAAGCGCCCCGCGCTCATCACGGCGACCTCCTCGCAGAATGCCATCGCCTGGTTCAGATCGTGCAGCGCGACGACGACCCGCGTGCCCAGTTCGGGCAGCAGGCGCATCAGGTCAAGCTGATGCCGGATGTCGAGATGGTTGGTCGGCTCGTCCATGAGCAGCTCGCGCGGCTGCTGTGCCAGCGCCCTGGCGATCTGGATGCGCTGGCGCTCTCCGCCGGACAGCGTGGCCCAGGACTGCTCCGCGCTGCGCGTCATGCCGGTGCGTGCCAGCGCATCCAGCACGATCTCTTCGTCGCGCGCGCTCCAGGGGCCCAACGCGCCGCGATGCGGCAACCTGCCAAGCGCCACCACATCCCGCGCGGTCAGCCCGACATCGGTCGTCGCGTGCTGCTCTACCAGCGCAAGCCGCCGCGCGATCTCGGAACGACGTATCGTCTCGATTGGCCGCTGGTCGACGAGGACCGCGCCGCCGCTGCCGCGGCGGACCCCGGCCAGCAGGCGCAGCAGGCTCGATTTGCCCGAGCCGTTAGGCCCCACCAGGCCGAGGACACCTTGGTCGGGCACGCGCAGGGTCACGCTCTTGACGATTGCCGCGCCACCTGAGGACCAAGAGACATTTTCGCTCCGAAGGCTCATTCCCGTCCCCGCGAACGCCACAGCAGGACGGCAAAGGCCGGGGCGCCGAAGAGTGCGGTGATCACCCCGATCGGCAGCACCTGTCCCGGCAACACGAGGCGCGACAGCACGTCAGCCAAGACCATGAAGGCCGCGCCCGCAATTGCCGAGCCTAGGATGAGCCGCCCGTGCGCCGGACCGACGAAGAAGCGGGTCGCATGCGGGATCACCAGCCCGACGAAGCCCACGGCCCCGACGATGCTGACAACGCAGGCGGTGAGAAGTGCGGTAAGTCCCAGAAGCTCGACGCGCACACGCGCGACATCGACCCCGAGCGAGGCGGCCGCATCCTCGCCGAAGGCGAAGGCATCGAGCGCCCGCGCCCGGTAGAGGCAGACAGACAGCCCCACGAGCAACACGGGCAGGGCCAGGCCGGCATCCGGCCAGCGCACACCGCCAAGGCTGCCAAGCAGCCAGAACATGATGCCACGGGTCTGCTCGGCGCTGGCCGAGGAGGTGACGATGAAGGATGTGGCGGCATTGAACAGCTGCGAGCCGGCGATGCCGGCAAGGATGACCCTCTCGGCACCGCGGCCCGCGCCGAAAGACAGCACCGCCACAAAGCCAAAGGCGAGGAGCGCCCCCGCCATGGCCCCGGCCGAAACCGTGACGGCCCCGGCACCGAGCGCGAGTACGATGACCAGCACCGCGCCGGTCGAGGCGCCGGCCGAAATCCCAAGCAGGTAGGGCTCGGCGAGCGGGTTGCGCAGCAGCGCCTGCAGCACCACGCCGCAGATCGCCAGAGAGGCTCCGGCGCACATGGCGACCACCGCCCGGCTCAGCCGGTAGTGCCAGACGATCCCCTCGCGGATCGGATCGACCGGAAGGTCGAGCCCGAAGAGTCGGTTGGCCAGCGTGGACAGGGCCTCGCGCGGGGTCACGCTGATCTCGCCGAAGAGAACCGCGCAGCAGGTCGCGAGGGTGAGGGCGACGCCACCGGCAAGCACGAAGGACCCCAGCCCCGTCAGAGGGCCGGAGCGGGTCCGGCGCGAAACGCTCACCGCGTAAGACCGATGTCTTTCAGGCCCGTCGAAAGGACCTCGACCCCGTCGACGGCCCGAAGCGTTGGGTTCATCGAATGCGCGGGCATCTCGATCAGATGTCCCGCACGCACCGCGCGCAGCTGGCTGGCAACCGGATCGCTTTCCAGGAACGCGCGTTTCGCGCCCACGTCGTCGCCGGGGAGGTTGCGCCGCTCCATGGTGCCCAGCACGATTACATCCGGATCGAGCTCTGAAATCGTCTCCCAGCCAACCAGCGGCCATTCCTCGTCCGAGGTGATCACGTTGCGCACCCCCACAACTTCGGAAATCCATGCCGGGGCTCCGAACCGCCCGGCCACATAGGCTTCGCCGGCGATCTCGGGCGACGAGAACCAGTAGAGCACCGAGACGTCCCTTGCCTGCAGCGCTGCCGCACCCGCCGTTGCCGCCTCGATCCGGGCGGCATTGGCAGCAACCAGGTCAGCCCCCCGCGCCGGCACGCCGAAGATCTGGGCCAGTTCGGTGATCTCCCGGTTCAGCAGATCGTCGCTCCAGGCCTGCGCGCGGGCGCCGTCGCCGCTGCCCGCAACGAAGTCGCTCTTGGCGCATTCCGCAGGCGAGACATAGGTGCTGATGCCGAAATCGTCGAACTGGGCGAAGGTGCCAACCCGGGCCTGATCCGGGGCGATGTCGTTGATCCACTGCGCCGCGACGAAATCGGGGCGGGCTTTCAGCACGGCCTCGAAACCGGGCGAGTTGTCGGCGATGCGCGGCACGGCTTGCCCCGCGTCGACCAGCGGCGCTGGTAGCGGCGCGAGCCAGATGGCGGTCCCGACGATATGCTCGGCGAGGCCGAGCGAGAGCAGGATCTCCGTCGTGCCTTGGCCGATCGAGACCACGCGCTCGGGCGGCTTGGCATAGGTCGTCACACGGTCGCAGTTGGGGATCTGCAACGGGTAGTCGGTCGATTCAGCAAATGTGGTTTCAGGAATGGGCAGCAAGGCGCAGCACAGCAGCGCAAGGCCGCGGAGGCGGCCCGAGGTTGCAAGAAACATCAATATCCTTTCCCGGACACCCCGTCCGGTCGGTTGCGCAGGTGACGCCCCCGCGGGATCGCGGGGCCGGAACGGCAGGTCTCCTGACTTGCGGCCATGGTCCCGAAACCGCCTTCCCGCGCCGTTTGGCGCAGTGGCTTCGCCCGGAGGGGCGGGTGGCTCGGAACGGACGCTTACAGTTGCGGGGGCAGTCCCGGAGTCCGCGGCCCAAGGCCGCGTCACCGGGTTCCCTTTTCATCCCGGATGGGAACCGTTCGCGGCGAACCTCGGGGCGGCGCCGTGCTTTGTCAAGTTGCCATGCTCGCATCGGCCCGGCGTATCGGGGTCGCCCTGCATCCCGGCCGGGCAGTGAAGCGAAAGCCCTCGGTCGGCGGTCTTTGCCACCAGCGCCGGATCGTGGCTGACCAGCATGATGGCGCAGCCGTCGCGCTCGGCGGTGTCCACAAGCAGGCTGATGACCTCTGCCTGGGTGATCGGATCAAGCCGCGAGGTCGGCTCATCGGCAAAGATGAAGGCCGGGCGCACCAGCAGCAGGCGCAGGATCGCCAGTCGCTGCAACTCCCCGCCCGAGACCTCGCCCGGCTTGCGACCCAGCAGCACTGGGGCAAGGCCGAGGCGCTCCATGTGGTGCTCGATCTGCCGCGGGTCCTGCCCATGCAGCCGCGCCACATCGCTCAGCGTGCGCTGAAGGCTCTGGTGCCGCGGAAAGGCCGCGACGGGATCCTGATACAGCTTCTGGTAGGCGCGCGCCCGAGATGCAGTGCGGGTGACGCGCCCGGCGGAGGGGCGGTGCAGCCCGAGCAGCACATCCCCCAGCGTCGATTTCCCACAGCCCGAGGGCCCAGTGATCCCGAAGATCTGCCCCGCGGCGATATCCAGCGACACATCACGGAAAAGCTCCCGGTCGCCGCGGGTCGCGGCGAGCCCCTCGGCCCGAACCACGCTGCTGCCCGCGGGCGCGGGCGCGCGCTTTTGCCATGTCTCGGGGTCCGCCGCGATCAGCCGGGCGGTGTAGTCGGATCTTGGCGCGGCAAGGACATCGGCGGTGGGGCCGGTCTCGACCACGCGGCCCTTGCGCAGCACGATGATCTGCCCACCGACCCGCCGCGCCAGCGCAAGATCGTGGGTGATGACGATCAGCCCGCCGCCGCTGCCGACCTCTGCCATCAGCAACTCGGCCACATCGTCGCGGCGCGCGGCATCAAGCCCCTTGGTCGGCTCATCGGCGATGACGATCCGCGCACCCCCGGCCCGCGCCGCGGCGATGGCCACACGCTGCGCCATGCCGCCGGAGAGTTCATGCGGCAGTTTTGCTCCGGCGCCCTGAAGCCCCAGCGCTGCCAGATCGTCACCGGCGCGGGTGCGGGCTTCGGCGGCGCTCAGGCCGCGCACCAGTTGATGCGCCTCGGCGACCTGCCGCGCGGCGGGCATCAGCGGGTCCAGCGACAGCCACGGCTCCTGCGGCAGCACCGCGATCTGCCGCCCCCAGAGGCCGCGGAACTCGCGCGGCCGCGCGGCGCTGATCCGTCGCCCACCGATCTCGACCTCGCCCCGCGCCGAGAGGCTCTCGGGCAGCGTGCCCATGATTGCCTGCGCAAACAGGCTCTTGCCCGAGCCGGTCTCGCCGAGGATCACCAGCGGCACCCCCGGCTCCAGCGTGATCGACAGCGGCTCGACAAGCTGCGTGCCGCCGTCGTGGATGCAGATGTCCTTTGCGCTCAGAAGGGTCATGTCTCGCGGCTCCCGGCCAGAAGGGTGAGGCCCAGCAGCAGGCCGAAGGTGGCAATCACCGGCGCAAGCAGCGCATGCGGCGCCTCCTGCCAGTAGGGCATGAGCTCGACCATCATCAGGCCAAGCTCGGGCGTGGGCGCGCGCATGCCGACGCTGACAAAGCCGAGCGCGGCGATGCCCATGATGGCCGTCGCCATGCCGAAGGCCCCCGCCGTCAGCATCATCGGGGCGATCTCCGGCCAGAGGTGCCGGCGGAAGACGTAGACCGGACCAAAGCCCAGAAGCCGCGTCGCCTGCACCGCCGGGGAAGCCAGCGTGTCGCGCACCGCGGCGCGGGTGAGGCGGAAGAACTCGACCCAGAGCACCAGCGACAGGCCTAGCCAGAAGCCGGTAGCGGTCGAGGGCATGATCGCCAGCACGATGAGCACCAGCAACAGGCCGGGCAGCGCCAGCAGCGCATCGGCGAGCGTGGTCAGCACGCGGTCGGTCCAGCCGCTCCGCGCCGCGGCGAGCGTGCCCAGCGTCAGGCCCAAGGCTCCGGCGGTGGCAACCGCCGCCAGAGCGATCAGCGGCGAGAGCCGCAACGCATCGGCCAGACGGTGATAGATCGATCGGCCCAGATGGTCATAGCCCAATGGCGCGCCCGCCTCGGGGCCGGCCAATGCCTTGAGCAGGGATTGAGCGAAGGGATCGCCCGGCACCAGCACCGGGCCGAGGATGGCGAAGGCCAGCGCCAGCGCCACCAGCGCGGCGCCAAGGCTGCGCGCCCAAGGAAAGCCCGCGCGAGCTGCGGGAGGATGCGCGATGCTCGTCATGCCAGCCCCCTCGGGTCGAGTTTGCGGGTCATCGCATCGACACCGGCGTTCACCAGCACGAAGCCCAGCCCCAGCACCAGCGCGGTGGCCTGCACCATCGGCACGTCGCGGGCAAAGATCGCATGCACCAGCGCGTGGCCGATGCCGGGCCAGCCGAAGACCGACTCGACAATGACCACGCCCTCGACCAGCGTGACGAATTGCAGCCCAAGGTAGGTCACCAGCGGCACCGCGACGTTGCGCAGCCCGTGGCGCAGCAGCACCTGGCGGCGCGACAGCCCCTTCCACTCGGCAAAGCGCCAGAACGGCATGGCCGCGATGCGCGCCATGGCATCGCGGGCGATCCGCGCGTTCACCGCGGCAAGGCCAAGCGCGAGGGTGACGGTCGGCAGGATGAAATGCCGCGCCGCGCCGTGTCCGGCGGCGGGCAGAAGGCCGAGCCCGACCGACAGCAGCAGGATCAGCACCAGCGCCAGCAGGAACTGCGGCACCGCCCGCAGCCCCGTCGAGAGCACCAGCAGCCCCCGGTCGAGCAGGCCGCCGGGCCGCAGCCCGGCGAGGATGCCGAGCGGCGGGCCGATCAGCAGCGACAGCGCCAGCGCCGCAACGGCAAGCTGCAGCGAGGCGCCAAGCTGGTGGACCACCTCGTCCATCACCGGCGCGCCCGAGACCAGCGAGTTGCCGAAGTCCAGCCGGGCCAGATCGCCAAGCCAGCGCAGCAGCGCCGGAAGCGCCGGCCCGTCGAGCGCCAGCTCCTCGCGCACCGCATCGGCGGCGGCGGCGTCGACATTGTCATATCCGTAGCGGTGCGACGCGATGCGCCAGGCCATGTCGCCGGGCAACGCGCGCATCATGGCGAATGTGGCGGTGCCGATCAGCCCCGCCACCAGCCCCGCCTGGATGATCCGCGAGATCAGTGACTTCATTCAGTCCGCTCCAGATCCTGCAGGCCAAAGCTGCGCTCGTAGGGATCGATGGTGACGCCGCTAAGATCGGTCGCTGCCGCGAGCGTCTGCTGGTACCACGCGATCGGGATCACCGGCAGCTCGGCTTGCAGGATCTCGGCGGCATGGGTGCGGTCCGCGTCATCGCCGTCGCCGCGCGCAATGCCCGAGACCAGCTCCACGAACTCCGGGTTGTCCCAATTCATCGCGCCCCAATCGCCGGTCGGCACGAAGTCGGACATGACCGTGCCGATGGGATCGGGGATCAGCGAGAAGTTCCGCGCGATCAGCCCCAGGTCGAGCGAGCCATCCTGATGCCCCGCGGGGATCTCCGAGGAGTTGGTGGAATTGATCGTCAGCGCGACGCCGATCTGCCGGAACTGCTGTTCGAGCACCGCCGACACCAGCGGCAGTTCGGGACGGTCGGGATAGGTGGTCAGCGTCAGGGCAAAGCGCGCGCCGTTCTTGGCCAGAATACCATCGGATCCGGCGCGCCACCCCAGGCCCTCGAGCAGCGCCTTGGCGGCCTCGGGATCGTAGGCCAAGGGCGCGACGCTGTCGCTGTGCCAGGCTGAGACCGACGGCGGGAAGAGTTGGTCGGCGCCCTCGGGATAGCGCAGCACGGCCTTGGCGATGCCGTCGCGGTCGATGGCGAGGCTCAGCGCCCTGCGCGCCTCGGGCGTGTCCAGGAAGGGGTGACCCGCATTGACCTTCAGCAGCAGCGTGCGCGGGATCGCCACCGAACGCACCTCGACCGCGTCCGACATCCCCAGCCGCGCCACCGAGGCGGGATCGAGCCCGAACACGAAATCCGCATCGCCCGACTGCGCCATCAGAGCGCGCGTCTCGACCCGGCTGACCGCATCATAGGCAACCTCGGCGATATGCGGCTGCGCCCCCCAGTAGCCTTCGAAGGCACTGGCATCGAGCGACAGCGGCGGCGTAAGATTTGTCACGCGGTAGGGGCCGGTGCCGATGACGGCGATCCCCTGTCCGTCGGCGTCATAGGCGGCGGGCGCCATGATCTGCGAGTGGAACTCGGCGAGATAGGCGGGAAGCGCCGCGCGCGGCTCGGTCAGCGTGATCACCAGCGCGCCGTCTTCGGCCGTCATGCCCGAAATCGGCAGCGAGGCCAGCGGGCCGGGCTTGGCGCGGGCAATGGTCAGCGCTTTGAGCACGGCCTCGGCGTCCATCGGGCTGCCATCGTGGAAGCTCACGCCGGGGCGCAACGTGAAGCGCCAGTTCAGCCCGCCCTCGGACACCTGCCAGCCAGTGGCGAGCCCCGGCACCAGATTGCCCTCTGCGTCCGCATCGACGAGGGTTTCGGTGATCCCCATGCGGGTGAAGATGTAGCCGCTGGTCGAGGGCTCTGCGCCCTTGATCTCGAACTGTGCCGCCACGGTCAGCGGCCGGCCCGGCTCTGCGGCGGCAAGCGCCGGAACCGAGAGCATCAGGGCTGCGGCGAGCGCAGGAATTCGTGTCATCGGAGGGAGACCTTTGTGCAATGGAACCTCGGCCCGAAGGCGTCGCGAGGCCATTACGTTATATCATAACATACCGCAAGCACGTGATCGCCCCATCAGAAGAGATTGCTCCGTGCCCGCATCAATCGGGCTGCCCGCATTCTCCGGGATTTAACCCGCGCGGTCGATCAGCCATCAGAAGGCTGCGTCTGTGCCGACACTGATCCTGCACCGCGTGCCTGAGCCACGTAGATGGCCACCGCCAGAAGGTCGGGCGCGAATCTCAGCCCTGGACCAAGTTTCTCAATTCAGAACCCATCCTTGATCTTTAGGTGGCTGTGCATGTGCGGTTCGCTTCTGCCGTGCTGGTGGATTTGCTGGACATCTTCCAGCGGCACCAGGGACAGATGGCCGTGACGAATTCCCCGTTCGGCGAAGAGACCATGCGCATAATCCTCCACATCTTCCACCCGGCCGCGCATCACGGTCACCTCCATGGCATTCGTGTGGTCGAGCGGCACCGACAAGGCCGCGATGGCCTGGTCGTGACGGGAGTGGCGGGTTTGGGGGACGCGGCGCCCCAGATCCCGGGTCGCGAGGTCCAGGGCATAGCTGACGATCCCGATGCAATCCGCCTCCTGGGGTGCGTTGCGTGTCAGGGCACGGCGCATCAGGTCCCGGATCGCCTCCGACCTGTTGGTGGCGCCGGACCGTTCCATGTGCCTGTCCAGCTCGGCCAGTAGGTCGTCTTCTATTGCGATCGTGATCCGTTGCATGGCGCTCTCCGTGCTGATGCGCCAAGCATCCGCGCTAAGAAACCGAGGCGCAAGCGGGCTGGCACTTTACACTGCCGGGAGCCGGAGTATGAAATATCGCAAAGTTTTTCATACTCAAAGGCGCCATGATCCGTCCACTGACACCCCTCGCGCTCGCAGCTTCGCTTCTGCTGCCTGCGCCCACCGAAGCGCGGCCTCTTGTGCTGGCGATCGGCGGCGAGCCCGACGGCGGCTTCGATCCGATCATGGGTTGGGGCCACTATGGCAACCCGCTCTTTCAGTCGACCCTGCTGCGCTACGATGCCGAGCTCACTCTGGTTGGAGACCTCGCGACCGACTGGACCCTGTCGGGAGATGGGCGTGTCTGGCGGCTGCGCCTCCGCGGCGACGCCAGGTTCTCGGACGGAACGCCGCTGACGGCCGAGGATGTCGCTTTTACCTACAACACGGCCAGAGCGGCCGGTGGGCTGGCCGACCTGACCGTTCTGAAGGAAGCCCGCGTCCTTGATGAATTGACAGTCGAGCTGGAACTGACCGAACCGCGGATCACCTTCGTCTCGCGCCTTGCCACGCTCGGCGTCGTGCCGGCTGCGACTTATGGTGAAGGCTATGCCCGGCAGCCTGTGGGCTCCGGGCCTTTCCAGATGGTCGAATGGCGCGAGGGCGAGCAGTTGCTGGTCGAACCGAACCCCTATTGGCATGGTGGCGAGATCGCCTTCGAGCGTGTCAGCTTTGTCTTTGGCTCGGAAGAGGCCGGGCAGGCGCTGGCACGGACGGGGGCAGCGGACGTCGTGGCCGTGCCGCCATCCATGGCGGATGCCGCCCCCTCGGGACTGGCCGTGCTTCATGTCGAGACGGTCGACAACCGGGGGCTGGCTTTCCCGATGCTGCCAGACACTGGCGCCACGACCGATGCGGGCACGCCGATCGGAAACGATGTGACGGCGGACAGGGCCATTCGTGTCGCGGTAAACCAGGCCCTCGACCGCGAGGCGCTGGTGGCGCTGGCCCTGAACGGTCACGGTCGCCCTGCCATGGGTCCCGCTGACGGCCTGCCTTGGGACAACCCCGAGGCCGCGATCCCCGGAAATGACCCGACCGCCGCGATGGCCACGCTGGAGGCGGCGGGATGGCGCGATACCGACGGGGACGACATCCGCGAGAAGGCCGGTCTGCGCGCTGCGTTCCGGGTGCTTTACCCCGCCAGCGACAGCACGCGCCAGGCGCTGGCTCTGGGCGCGTCGGAACAGTTGCGCGGCATCGGCATCGACGCCCAGCCGACGGGCAGCAGCTGGGATGAGATCGGGGCGCTGATGCATTCGCAGGTCGTTGTGCTCGGCTGGGGCGCGCATGACCCCTCCGAGCTTTTCTACCTGCACCATGGCGACTATGCCGGTGTCGACTATTACAACACCGGTCACTATGCGAACCCGGCTGTCGATGCGCGCCTCGAGGCTGCCGAGGCCGCGAGCAGCTTTGACGCATCTCTTGGCGAGTGGAAGGCAGCGGCCTGGGACGGCGAGACGGGTTTCGGACCCAAGGGCGATGCAACATGGGCCTGGATGGTCAACCTCGAACATTCCTACTGGGTCTCTGATTGCCTGGACCTGGGGCCGCTTCAGATCCACCCCCATGGCCACGGCTTTCCCATCACCCACGACCTGCCGTCCTGGCGCTGGACCTGCGAGTGAGGGCATGGCTGCCGACCCTGCTGGCCGGACGCCTGGTCCGGCTGACCTGGCTGCTGCCGCTGGCGGCAGTCGGGCTGTTCACGCTGATCTCGCTTGCCCCCATTGACCCGGTGCAAGCCTATGTGGGCGGCCGCAGCTCGCAGATCGGCCCGGAGCAGCGCGACGCCATCGCCGCCGCCTGGGGTCTGGACCGACCGGCAGCCGAACGATTTGCCAGTTGGCTCGGTCAGCTGACCCAGGGTGACCTGGGGCAATCCATCACCTTCAACGCGCCCGTGACGCAGGTCATCGCCACGCGCCTGCCTGCCTCGCTGGCGCTGGTCGGGCTGGCCTTTGTGCTGTCCTTCGTGCTGGGCACTCTGTTGGGCCTGACGGCGGCTGCGATGCGCGGGCGCTGGCCCGATCGTGTGATCCGCACGCTTGCCGTTGCCTTGGCGGCAAGCCCGGGATTCTGGGTGGCAATCCTGCTGGTCGCCGTTTTTGCCGTCGGGCTGGGTTGGCTGCCCGCCTGCTGCGCGATGCCTCCCGGACAACTGGCCACCGAAATCACTTTGGCGGATCGCTGGCGTCACATGGTCCTGCCGGTCGTCACCCTATCGGTCGTGGGCATTGCGCCGCTGGTGCTGCACACCCGGCAAAGCTTGATCGCCTTCCTCGACAGCCCCGCCGCACACCACCTTGCGACCCATGGAGCGACGCCCCTGCGGCTGGCACTTGGACCCGGCCTGCGCCACGCGGCCGGGGTCGCGCTCACCCTGCACCTCGCCGGAGCGGGAGAGATCTTCGGAGGCTCGGTCCTGGCCGAGGCCGTCTTCGCCTGGCCAGGCCTGGGGCAGGCCACCGTGCGCGCGGCGACGGGGGCAGACGCGCCGCTTCTGATGGGGATTGGGCTCGCGACGCTGCTGTTTGTCTTCGCGGGCAACCTGCTGGCCGACATCGCCGCCCGGCTGGCCGACCCGCGACTGAGGCGCCCCGCATGAGCAAAGCGGCCGAGCGGATCCTAGTCGTGCCCACGGGCCGACGGCTTCCGGAGCGCCGGGCGCAACGACAGGGTCTCGTCGCGCTGGTGCTGCTGGGCGCGGTGCTGACGGGGGCCGCGCTGCTGCCCGAGGGTGCCCTGTCGGTCGACGCGGCCGCACGTGCGCTGCCACCGCAGCGGACGCATCTGATGGGCACCGACCTGCTGGGCCGCGACATCGCCGCCCGCACCCTGGCAGCCCTTGCGCAAAGCGTGCAGGTCGGGCTTCTGGCGGCGGGCGCATCGACCCTCGTGGCGATAGTGCTGGGGCTGGCGACGACCTTCGGGCGCGTCGCCGATCACGCGGTCGGGATGCTGACGGAACTGGCGCTCGGACTGCCGCACTTCGTGCTGCTGATCATGGTTGCCTTTGCCACGGGCGGTGGCACGACAGGTGTGATCGTCGCCGTGGCGCTGACCCACTGGCCGCGCCTCGCGCGCGTCCTGCGACACGAGGCACAGACGATCGCCACGTCGGAGTACGTGGCAATCTCGCGCGCGCTGGGACGGTCGCGGAGCTGGGTCGCCCGGCATCACCTCGTGCCGCACCTCGTGCCGCAGATCGTCGCCGGTTTCATCGTGATCTTCCCCCATGCGATCCTGCACGAGGCAGGGCTCAGCTTCATCGGCCTCGGGATCGAACCGCACCTGCCGTCGATCGGCGTGATGCTGTCCGAAAGCCTGCGCGAGATCATGGCGGGACACTGGTGGGTTGCCGCCGCGCCCGGCCTTGGTCTGATGCTGGTCGCCGTAACCTTCGAACGGTTCGGCGAGGCATTGCGCCGGCTGACGGATCCGGCGGGAGGCATGGCATGACCCTTAGGATCGAAGACCTGGCTGTGACCTTTCCGACCGGCCCGGTTCTGGAGGGCGTATCCCTGTCGCTGGATCGCGGCGAGGTCGTCGGGCTGACCGGCACCTCCGGCGCGGGCAAGAGCCTCGTCGCCGAGGCTCTGGTCGGAGCATTGCCGCCGAACGCCATCCGGACAGGCCACATCACCATTGCAGGCAATCCAGTCCGCCCCCGGACGATCGCACTGGCCCCGCAGCGGCTGGATGCGCTGGATCCGCTGGCGCGGGTCGGCCGCCAGATCCAGCGGTTCGCCCGCCTTGCAGAGCGATCCGCCGATGTGACTGGCGCGCTGGCCAGTGTCGGCCTGCCGCCGGACACGGCCCGGTTCTACCCGCACGAGCTGTCGGGCGGCATGGCGCGCCGCGTGCTTCTGGCCACGGCACTGGCCACAGGCGCGGACTGGATCATCGCCGACGAACCGACGGTCGGGCTGGACGAGGCCGCCGCGGCCCGCGTCCTGTCGCTGCTGGCCGATCTGGCTGCTGCCGGGCGAGGGGTAATGGTGATTTCGCACGACCTGATCGGTCTGGTGAGGATCGCGTCACGTATCGTCATCCTGCGAGAGGGCAGGCAAGTCGAAACGGCGCCGAAAGCCGCATTTGCCGGGACCGGTAGCCTCCTGCGCAAAGCCTTTTCACAAGCGCTGTGGGATGCGCAGCTTTCGCCGGATGCTCAATGCTGACCGCCCGCGACCTGCGCCATGCCTATGGCAATCGGCAGATCCTGACCGGCGTTGACCTTAAGCTCTCCCCGGGCGAGGTGATGGGCGTTGGCGGAGCATCGGGCTCTGGCAAGACGACCCTTTGCCGGATCCTTGCGGGCCGGTCGGTGCCCGATTACGGCGAGGTTCTGCTCGACGGAGCAAGGCTCGAAACGGCAAGACCGGGGCTCCCGGCCCCGGTGCAGTACGCCCCCCAATCCCCCGAGCTGGCGGTCGATCCCCGCTGGCACGTGCGCAAGGTCTTGGAAAACGGCATGGTCCCGGACCCCGAGGTGCTTGCGGCGCTCGGCATACGCGACGCGTGGCTAAACCGACGGCCGACGCAACTTTCGGGGGGAGAGCTGGCGAGGGTTTCCCTCGCGCGCCTGTTCCACCCGCGTCTACGGGTTCTGATCTGTGACGAAATCACCAGCCAATTGGATGCGATCGAGCAGGATCTGCTTCTGAGGGCCCTGCTCGATCTGACCCGCCAGCGACGGATATCATTGCTCCTTGTGTCTCACAGCAATGGCTTGAGGTCCCGTTTTTGTAGCACAAGCTTGGTGCTCGACAGTCAGGACAACAGATAGGCCTGCCAACTGCGACCGTTCGTGCGTGACGCAGCGAAAGGGGGAGCTTCGCCCTTCCTCCCGGACAGCGTCGCAGTCGCAGCACAAACTGAGCAGCTGAGGCAAAAGCGCGGTTTGTCCGCTTTGGCAGCTTCTCCGTCCATCTCGAGATTACGGTCGGATCGCCAAGTGCGCACATACAAAGCTGGCGCGTGTTGCAATGTCGGCGCGCGGCAGCTCCGTGGTTTTGTATCCGAGCGCGGTGTACGTCTCCCGCATGACGGCGCAGGTCGCTTCGGCCTCGGCGCGGGTCTGCGTGCGTTCGGTATCCTGCGTGAAGATCTCGTCCCAGTAGGGCGCAAGGAAGACGCGGGCGTTGTAGCGGGCTGCCTTGGCTGCTGCGGTGACGTGGGTCGGCACGGGGAGGCCGCAGAGGGTCAGGTAGCCTAGGGTGTCGGAAAAGCCGCGGTCGAAGATCACCGGGCCTGAGAGCGCCTGTGCGGCGCTGTAGGCGCGGAGGTCCTGCTCCAGCATCCGTTCGGCATAGGCCATGCGGTCCGCCCAAGGGAGGGCGTCCCCGCCGCTCTGCATCTCCTCGCGGATGATCGCGCGGCCGGATTCTGGGATCGTGTGGAAGCCGCGACGGGCAAGCTCGGTGATCAGGCTGGTCTTGCCCGCACCTGGGCCGCCCGTCACGACGAAGAAACGGTCGCTCATGGGCCATCCTCGGTTGTGAAGGGGGAAGGGCTGCGACGGGATCAACACGCCCGAAGGCGCGGATCAAAGCAGCATGAATCTTCGCAGGGAAAACATCACCTGTCTGCGCGGCAGAGGCAAATCCTCTGACGAAAAAGGCAGACCTATCTGGTGCTTTTAAGTGGAGGATTGGTGGAGCCTAGGGGGATCGAACCCCTGACCTCTTGCATGCCATGCAAGCGCTCTCCCAGCTGAGCTAAGGCCCCAATCGCGGTGCTCTTTGCCTTGTCCGTCGTGCTCTTCAGAGCGTTTCGGCTTCGGTCCGGAGCGGTGTCCGCCGCGCCGTCTCCGGCGCTGTGCGGCGTGATCTATGGGATGCTGCGGGCGGGTTCAAGCGAAAAAATGACCGCCCGCAGAAAAAACTTCAAAGCTTACTCGTCGTCATCGCCGGGAACGTCGGTGATCTCGTCGAGCGAGACGTTGTCATCCTCGTCATCGTCGAGAACATCATCGTCATCGAGTTCGACCTCGACATCATCTTCCAGCAGATCGACGTCTTCCGACTCCTCTTTCTGGGCACGGCGCGGGGCGCCATCCGGCTGGTCCGCCGACAGCATGGTGCGCTTGCCGGTATCGAGAGTCAGCACCTCGCCGGTGTACGGCGAGACGATCGGATCCTTGTTCAGGTCGTAGAAACGCTTCCCGGTGGTCGGGCAGATGCGCTTCGTGCCCCATTCTTCTTTGGGCATGGGTGGTCCCCTTCAGCTGGCTTGTACGGTCGACAATCTGAAGCCTCTGCCATAACACAAGGGGAGTGTCAAAACTTTTGGCCCAAGCAGTCCAGAGGCGCAGAAAATGGGGCAGATCACCCTTCCGGGCAACCCGCCGATCTCGGTCACCCTGCGACGCTCCGCGCAGGCGCGGCGGCTGTCGCTGCGACTCTCGCAGCTCGACGGTCGGGTGACGCTGACGCTGCCGCGGCGCCTGCCCGAGGCCGAGGCCATCGGCTTCCTGCGCGAGAAGGAGGGCTGGCTGCGCGGCCACCTCGAAAGCCGGGGTGCCGACGTGGCAGTGGGCCTTGGCGCGCGGCTGCCCTTCGAGGGGCGGGCGCATGAGATCCGTCCGGGGCAGGGGCGCAGCGTGAGACGCGTTGACGGCGCGCTCGAGGTGCCCGGCGCGGCACAGCAGGTGCCCGCGCGGCTCGTGGGCTGGCTGCGGGCCGAGGCGCGCGACCGGCTGGCCGCGGCCTCCGACCGCCACGCCGCCGCGCTCGGGCTGCCCTACAGCCGGCTGACGCTGCGCGACACGCGCTCGCGCTGGGGATCGTGCACCGCCGAGGGCGGGCTGATGTATTCCTGGCGGCTGGTCATGGCGCCGCCCGAGGTGCTCGACTACGTCGCGGCGCATGAGGTGGCGCATCTGGCGCAGATGAACCACTCGCCGGCGTTCTGGGCGGTGGTCGAGCGGCTCTACGGCGACTGGCGCCCGGCGCGCCGCTGGCTGCAGGTCGAGGGCGCTTCGCTGCATCGCTATCGTTTCGGCGATTGACGCCGCCCGCGCCGCGTCGGAGATTGCGCGGATCATGATCCAGCCCCAGCCCCGCACCTCCGATATCGTCCTTTCCGCCCATGAACGCGTCTACCGCGGGCTGCGCCAGCGCATCATGCTGGGGCAGATCGCGCCGGGCGAGTCGCTGACATTGCGCGGCATCGGTCGCGAGTTCGATGTCTCGATGACCCCCGCGCGCGAGGCGATCAACCGGCTGGTCGCCGAGGGGGCGCTGTCCATGTCCTCTTCGGGCCGGGTCTCGACGCCGGAGCTGTCCAACGAGCGGATCGAGGAGCTGGCGGCGCTGCGCGCGCTGATCGAGGTCGAGCTGGCCTCGCGCGCTCTGCCGCGGGCCCACATGGCGCTGATCGACCGGCTGCAGACGATCAACGGCACCATCTCCGAGATGATCCAGGCGCGCGACGCGGTGGGCTACATCCGCACCAATCTCGAGTTTCACCGCACGCTCTACCTGCGGGCGCAGGCGCCGGCGATGCTGGCGATGACCGAGACCGTCTGGCTGCAGCTCGGGCCGACCATGCGCAAGCTCTACGGCCGGTTGCGCCGCACCGAGGCGCCGCAGTATCACCGGCTGATGATCGCCGCGCTCAAGGCCGGCGACGAGCCGGGGCTGCGGCTGGCGGTGCGCTCTGACGTCACCCAGGGGCTGCGGATGCTCGCCACCTGACACAGGCTGCCGGGGAACCCTGGCGGGGGGAGGGGCATTGAGGGGATATCCCTCAGCCAGCCCCGGAGCCCGCCATGACCCTCGCCGACTCTCTTTCGCTCAAGCCCGACTCGCGCCGCGCCCGCCGGCTGGAGGATGTGAACCCCGAGGATTTTGCCTGGTCGATTCCGATCATGCGCGCCGGCTACGCCGGGCGCGGGCTGGTTTACCTCGTGGTGGCGGGTGTCTCGCTCTGGTCGATGCTGCGGGGTGGGCAGGCAGAGGGCACCTCGGAGGCCATGCAGAGCCTGCAGGGAGGCTGGGGCACGGCGGTGATCGTGCTCATCGCGCTCGGCATGTTCGCCTATGCGCTCTGGCGGCTGGTCGACTGCATCTGGGATCTCGAGGCCTACGGCCGCGATGCCAAGGGGCTCGTCGCCCGCGCCGGCATGCTGGTGACCGGGGCGGCGCATCTCGGCATCGGGGGGCTGGCGCTGACGCTGCTCATCGGCCGGAGCGGCGGCAGCAGCGGACGGCAGATGCTGGATACGGTGCTGCAGAACCCGGGCGGTCAGCTCGCCGTGGGCGTGGCCGGGCTGCTGACCATCGGGGCAGGGGTGTACTACCTGCACAAGGCGATGACCGAGGAATATCGCAACCACCTGCGCGCCAACAGCGTCACCACCCATATGAACGGCGCCCTGAAGGCAGGGCTGGCCGCGCAGGGCGTGGTGATCGGCATCATCGGCATGCTGATTTGCTACGCGGCGCTGCAGGCCAACGCCTCCGAGGCCGGCGGGCTGGGATCGGCCTTCGACTGGCTGCAGGGGCAGGTTTATGGCCGGGTGCTCGTGGGGCTGCTCTGCCTCGGCCTGCTGGGCTTCTCGCTGTTCTGCTTCGTCAATGCGGGCTACCGGATCATTCCCAAGGCGGCGGACCGCGGGATCGAGTCGCTGGGCGCGCGGCTGCGCGCGGCTGCGGAGAATGCGACGGGATAAGGGCGGGCACGCCTGCGACGTCGGGGCCGCTGCGAGGCGGCCCCACGGGGCGTCATCCATCGCGTGAAGAAGTCGGGAAAAACATTCCCGGATGGGCATTTGACAGGGCAGGAGAGCGCATCTCATGAGGGCGGCCCCTCATGACCATCCGTGGTTTTTCGGAAAAGGGTCTTGTTGAATCCCTGAAGTATGTGTCAGGAATAGGGACTTCGAAATTGTTGAGAAATAATTAAGGCGGAAATTCAGCAGGTTTGACCGTGGTTCAGCGGCGTTTATTCCGAAAGAGGCTGCGGTAGCAAATAATTGTCAGCTGACAATCATGCAAAGCTGGAAGCCTCTTTATTGCCGTATTGTCCTCGGTTCGAGTCGCGGTGCGGCGCATTCTGAAACTCAGTTCGGGGCTCTATCTATGCAGAATTACAGGGATTTCCGCGATTCCTGTGCCTGCGTAGGAAAACGTCCTGTGCCTGCGTAGGAAAACAGCGCGGTTCGGAATCGGCGGCTTGTGCCGTCCGCCCAAGGCGGCAGCGGTTCGCACAGCCTCTCGCAAGCCGGATTTGCGCCGTCGCTGCACGCGAAATTCCACCGCGATGCCAATTCGATGCGCGGCGGGCTTCATCCATCGCCGTCAAAGCAAAATGCCCCGCCCTGCGGAAGAGAAGCAGGCCGGGGCATTTCAAATCGGTTGTCGCTTGGCCCGCCCGTTGCCGGGCGCGGCCTGGGATCAGGCCGCGAGGCCCTTGGAGCCCATCGACAGGAACTTCTGCCGGCGCGCCTTGATCAGCTCCGCCGGTTTCATGCCGTCCATCTCCTCGAGCAGGGCGGCAATATTGTTGCCGACCGCCGCGATGGCATCCGCAGGCGCCCGGTGGGCGCCACCGAGCGGCTCGGGGATCACCTTGTCGGCGACGCCCAGCTTCAGCAGGTCCTGCGCCGTGAGGCGCAGCGCCTCGGCGGCTTCGCGCATCTTTTCGGCGTCCTTCCAAAGGATCGAGGCGCAGCCCTCGGGCGAGATCACCGAATAGACCGAATGCTCGAGCATCGCCACGCGGTTGGCGGTGGCAAAGGCCACGGCGCCGCCGGAGCCGCCCTCGCCGATGATCACGGTCACCAGCGGCACGCCGATCTGCAGGCATTTCTCGGTCGAGCGGGCGATCGCCTCGGACTGGCCGCGCTCTTCCGCGCCCTTGCCCGGGTAGGCGCCGGGGGTGTCAACGAGGGTGATCACCGGCAGGCCGAACTTGTCGGCCATCTCCATCAGGCGGATCGCCTTGCGGTAGCCCTCGGGGCGGGCCATGCCGAAGTTGCGCTCGATGCGCGATTGGGTGTCATTGCCCTTTTCATGGCCGATCACGACCACGGGTTTGTCGTTGAACCGGGCAAGCCCGCCCATCACCGCGTGGTCGTCGGCAAAGCCGCGGTCGCCGGCGAGCGGCGTGTACTCGGTGAACAGGGCGTCGATGTAGTCTTTGCAATGGGGACGGTCAGGATGCCGCGCCACCTGGCACTTCCGCCAGGGGGTCAGCTTCTTGTAAAGATCCTTGAGCAGATCGTCGGCCTTGCGATCGAGCGCGGCCGCCTCGTCCTCCACATGCATCTCTTCGTTCTTCCGCGCCATGGCGCGCAGTTCTTCCGCCTTGCCTTCGATCTCGGCGAGGGGTTTTTCAAAGTCGAGATAATGCGTCATGCTCGGGCACTCTTGTTGGTCGCGGCCTATATGGCCTCGAAGGCGCGCGGATGCAACAAAGCAAGCTCGATTGCCACATCTGCGGGCCCTTGGCGGCGGGTGCGGCTCAGCCCAGAAGCACCGGCAGCATCGAGGCAATCAGCAACGCGGCCATGCTCCAGTTGAAGAGCCGCAAGCGCGCGGGGCTCTTCAGCACCCGGCGCAGGCTGCCGCCGAGCACCGTCCAGGTGGTGGTCGAGATCGCGCCCATGGCGACATAGGTGCCCGCCACCAAGAGCACGGCGGGCAGGTCGCGGCTGACCGCGTAGAGGGTGATCGCCCCCAGCGCCATCGACCAGGCCTTGGGGTTCACCCATTGAAAGGCCGCGGCCTGCAAAAAGCCCATCGGCCGCGCCCCCGCCTGCGCCTCGCCCGGAGCGGCGGCATGGGCGATCTTCCACGCCAGCCAGAGCATGTAGAGCACCGACAGCACGGTAAGGGCGCTGCGCACGAGCGGAAAGGCCTCGAAGACCTGCATAGCGCCGAGCCCCACCAGCAGCACCATCGCCGGGAACCCGAGCGCCACGCCGAGCATGTGCGGCACTGTCCGCGCGAGGCCGAAGTTGGCGCCCGAGGCGAGCAGCATGAGATTGTTCGGCCCCGGCGAGATCACCGTGACGAAGGCGAAGCCCGCCAGCGCGAAGAGAAGGTCCTGTGTCATGGCGCAAGACTTACCCGTTTGAGATGGAGAAAGATTGCAATCAACGGCGTATTGCGGCTTTTATCGCAATTTATGAGCGACCTTGATTACATAGACGACCGGATATTGCGTGTCCTTGCGCGCGACGGGCGGATCAGCAACCTCGCGCTGGCCGAGCGGGTGGGGCTTTCGGCCTCGGCCTGTCTGCGGCGGGTGGCGGCCCTGGAGAAGTCGGGGGTGATCCGCGGCTACCGCGCCGTGCTCAGCCCCGAGAAGACCGGCATCGGCTTTGTCGCCTATGTCACCGTCGGGCTCGGGGTGCACACCAAGGAATCGCAGCTTGCCTTCGAGCGGGTGATCACCCGCGCCCCCGAAGTGAAGGAATGCCACAATATTACCGGGAACGTGGAATATCTTCTGCGCATCGAGGTGACCGATCTGGCCGCCTACAAGGAGTTCCACACGGAGGTGCTCGGCACCTTGCCGCAGGTAAGCGCCATAACCTCCTATGTGGTGATGGGATCGCCAAAGGACGACAGAGCCTGAGCGCGCCCGAATCGGACGGCACCGGTTCCCTTCGGGGCGCCGGACGAAAACGGAAAAGTTTGACCGGATCATGACCGAGGCGCAGGCGGGCGAATTCGACTACATCATCGTCGGGGCAGGGGCGGCGGGCAGCGTTCTGGCCGAACGGCTGTCGGCGGACCCCGACACACGTGTGCTCCTGCTCGAGGAGGGCAAGGGTGCCGGCGGGCATTGGGCGAGCAGCGTGCCGGGGGCCTCGGGCTGGCTGCTGCGCGATCCCTCGCGGGTCTACCGCTACCATGTCGAGCCCGGGGCGCGGGGGCCTGCCGAACGCTGGCTGCGCGGGCGGATGCCGGGTGGCACCAGCGCGGTCGGGGCGATGCTCTGGCTGCGCGGCGGCGCGGCGGATTGGGCGCGGATGGCGCAGATCACCGGCAGCGAGGATTGGGACTGGCCCGAAATGTCGGACACCCTGCGCCGGCTCGAGCACCATGCCTTTGGCGGCAGCGAGCTGCGCGGCCGCGGCGGTCCGGTGTCCCTGCGGCTGGCCGAGCCGCTGCGGCCCCTGATGCAGGCGGTGATGCAGGCCGGGGCGGAGTCGGGTTGGCGCCAGCGCAAGGACCCGAACGAGGCCGACCCCGATGGGCTTGGCCCCGCCGCCTGGACCCTCGACGACAAGGGCCGCCGGGTCACAGCCTGGACCGCCTTCCTGCGCGGTGCCAAGGACCGGCCAAACCTCAGGATCGAGACCGGGGTGCGGGTTGACCGGGTGCTCATCGACGAGGGCCGCGCCTATGGCATCGAGGGGCGCCGCGGCAGCGCCCAGCTGCTGTTCCGCAGCCGCGGCGAGGTGATCCTCTGCGCCGGCGCGGTGATCACGCCGAAGATCCTCATGCTCTCGGGCATTGGCGACGGCATGGCGCTGCGCCGCGCGGGGATCGAGACGAGGCACCACAGCCCCAACATCGGCCGCGGCCTGCGCGATCAGGTGATGCTGGCGACCAACTGGCGGCTGCGCCACTGGCGCGACAGCGACAACCGCGCCTACAGCGGCGGGCGGCTCTGGATCAACGCGCTGCGCTACCTGCTGTCCGGCAGCGGGGTGATGAGCCAGGGCGGGGCCGAACTGGTGGGCTTCCTGAGCTCGCAGAAGACCGCCGAGCCGCCTGACATCATGATCACCGCTGCAAGCCATTCGCACGAGGTGGTCCCGGGCATTGGCGGGCTCGAGACCGAGCCGGGCATGCGGCTCACCGGCCACGCGCTGCGGCCCGAGAGCTCGGGCTACGTCTTTGCCGCCGGACCCGATCCCGACATGGCACCGCGCATCGAGGCCAACCACCTCGCCACCGAGCGCGACCGCACCCGCGCCATCGCCGTTCTGCGCCGGCTGCGCGAACTGGCCCGGCGCCCGGCGCTGTCGGAGTTCGTCGAGGGGGAGACGGTGATCTCGGCATGGGCCAAAAGCGACGATGACATCCTCGATCTCTATCGCCGCTACGGCCGTTCGGCGGGCCACGCGGTGGGCAGCTGCGCCATGGGGCCAGACGACCTCGACCCGCTCGACACACGGCTGCGGCTGCGCGGCATCGACCGGCTTCGGGTCTGCGACGCCTCGATCTTCCCCGAGGTGCCGGCGGGCGGCACGCTCGCCCCGGTGATGGCGGCGGCGCTGCGCGCGGCGGAGTTCATCCTCTCCGACGCCGCCGAGCGCGACGGCGACATCGCGGCGGAGGCAGAGCTCGAGGCCGCCGCGGAGACCGGCGATGAGATCGCCGAGGTCGCCGCGGAGGATGTGGCTGCGCAGGCGGAGGCGCCGCCCATCGCCGAGACGCCCGCCGCCCCTGTGCAGGCCCCGGACGACGGGACCGCTCCCCCCGCCGAGCCCGAGCCGCGGCCGTCGCTGCCCGCCGCCTGATCCGCGGCGCTTTCTTTCGGGCAGAGATACCCCTGCGAGGCCGCGCGCGGCGCGGACGCGGCCAGAGCGCCCAGGACCCCTGCCACAAAGAGAAACGGCCGCCCCGGCAGGGACGGCCGTTCGACACTGCGCGGGCGCAGCCGGGGTCAGATCTGCCGCACGGCGCCCTTGGCGGCCGAGGTGGTCAGCGCGGCATAGGCCTTCAGCGCCTTGGAGATCTTGCGCTTGCGCTTCTCCTCGGGCTGCCAGCCCTTCTCCTCGCGCGCGGCGCGGCGCTCGGCGATCACCGCGTCGTCGACGGCGAGGTTGATCTTGCGGTTGGGGATGTCGATCTCGATGAGATCGCCCTCTTCCACGAGGCCGATGGTGCCGCCCTCTGCGGCTTCCGGCGAGACGTGGCCGATCGACAGGCCCGAGGAGCCGCCCGAGAAACGTCCGTCGGTGACCAGCGCGCAGTCCTTCCCGAGGCCCTTCGATTTGAGGTAGGAGGTCGGGTAGAGCATTTCCTGCATGCCCGGACCGCCGCGCGGGCCTTCGTAGCGGATCAGCACCACGTCGCCCTTGTGCACCTTGCCGGTGAGGATCGCGCTGACCGCGGTGTCCTGCGATTCAAAGATGCGCGCCGGGCCGGTGAAGGTCAGGATCGACTCGTCGACGCCCGCGGTCTTCACGATGCAGCCGTCCTCGGCGAGGTTGCCGTAGAGCACCGCCAGCCCGCCATCCTTGGAGAAGGCGTGCTCGGCCTCGCGGATCACGCCCGCCTGACGGTCGAGATCGAGCGTGTCGTAGCGCATCGACTGCGAGAATGCGGTGGTCGAGCGCACCCCGCCCGGGGCGGCGCGGAAGAAGTCGTGCACCGACTCCGAGTTGGTCCGGGTCACGTCCCAGCGGTCAAGCGCATGGGCCATGGTCTCGGCGTGGACGGTGTGCACCGAGCTGTCGAGCAGCCCGGCGCGGTCGAGCTGGCCGAGGATCGACATGATGCCCCCCGCGCGGTGCACGTCTTCCATGTGCACGTCGTCCTTGGCGGGCGCGACCTTGCACAGCACCGGCACGTTGCGCGACAGCCGGTCGATGTCGGACATGTCGAAGGGCACCTCGCCCTCGTTCGCGGCGGCGAGCAGGTGCAGCACGGTGTTGGTCGAGCCGCCCATGGCGATGTCGAGCGTCATGGCGTTCTCGAAGGCCTTCACCGTGGCGATCGAGCGCGGCAGCACGGTGGCATCGTCCTGTTCATAGTAGCGCTTGGCGAGATCGACGATCAGGTGGCCGGCCTCAACGAACAGGCGCTGGCGGTCCGAGTGGGTGGCCAGCGTCGAGCCGTTGCCCGGCAGCGACAGACCAAGCGCCTCGGTCAGGCAGTTCATCGAGTTGGCGGTGAACATGCCCGAGCACGAGCCGCAGGTCGGGCAGGCGGCTTCCTCGATCGCCTGAACCTGCGCGTCGGTGTACTTGTCATCGGCGGCGGCGACCATGGCGTCGACCAGATCGAGCGCCTTCTCGGTGCCTTCCCACTCGACCTTGCCCGCTTCCATCGGGCCGCCCGAGACGAAGACAACGGGGATGTTGAGCCGCATGGCGGCCATCAGCATGCCGGGGGTGATCTTGTCGCAGTTGGAGATGCAGACCATGGCATCGGCGCAATGGGCGTTGACCATGTATTCCACCGAGTCGGCGATGATCTCGCGCGAGGGCAGCGAGTAGAGCATGCCGTCGTGGCCCATGGCGATGCCGTCGTCCACCGCGATGGTGTTGAACTCCTTGGCGACGCCGCCGGCCTTTTCGACCTCGCGGGCGACCATCTGGCCCAGATCCTTCAGGTGCACGTGGCCGGGCACGAACTGGGTGAAGCTGTTCACGATGGCAATGATCGGCTTGTTCCAGTCGCCATCCGTCATGCCCGTGGCGCGCCACAGGCCGCGGGCGCCGGCCATGTTGCGGCCGTGTGTGGTGGTGCGGGAGCGATAGGCAGGCATTGGGCATCCCCTCGGAGTTTGGATTACCGGGGGTGTTTAGCGCCCATGCGGGCCAGCGGCAAGGGTCCGGGGATGCCGCGGCGCGGCATCACGCAAGAAGGTTGCGTAATCTGACGTTCGCGCTTCGCTAAAGTTCCCCCTGGTCGGGTGAGGAATGTAATTTCTCGCGTCGCGTTTGGCGTCTGAGTGTGCTCGCCCGGCGCGCCTTGCCGGGGCTTACCCGGCGATGCGCTTGCCCCGGCTCTTCGGGCGCGGCGGCTTCGGCGCGACCTTGGTCTCGATGTGCTCGATGATCAGCCCCGAGATGTCCTTGCCCGAGACCTTCTCGATGCCCTCGAGGCCCGGCGAGCTGTTCACCTCGAGCACCTTCGGCCCGTCGGCGCCGCGCAGCAGGTCGACCCCCGCCACGTCGAGCTTCATCGCCCGTGCGGCCTTGATCGCCACCTCGCGCTCGGTTTTCGAGATCCGCACCGGCTCGGCGGTGCCGCCCTGATGCAGGTTCGAGCGGAAGTCGTCTGGTTTGCCGCGGCGGCGCATCGTGGCGACCACCTTGCCGCCGACCACGAGGCAGCGGATGTCCTCGCCCGCGGCTTCCTTGACGAAGCTCTGCACGAGGAAGTCGGCCTTGAGCCCCTGGAAGGCCGAGATCACGCTCTCGGCGGCCTTGGGGGTTTCCGCCAGCACCACGCCCTTGCCCTGGCTGCTTTCCAGCAGCTTCAGCACCAGCGGCGCGCCGCCCACCAAGTCGATCAGGTTGCCCGAATCCTTGGGGCTGCGGGCGAAGGCGGTGGTCGGCATGCCGATGCGGTGGCGTGCCAGCACCTGATGCGCGTGCAGCTTGTCGCGCGAGACGGTGATGCCCTCGGAGCCGGCAAGGCAATAGGTGCCCATGCTCTCGAACTGGCGCACCACGGCGGTGCCGTAGCTGGTGATCGAGGCGCCGATGCGCGGGATCACCGCGTCGTAATGGGGCAGGCGGCGCCCATCGTAATGCACCTCGCCGCCGACGGCGCGGATGTTCATGTAGCAGCGCGAGGTGTCGATCACCTCCATGGTGTGGCCGCGGTGCTCGGCGGCCTCGATCAGCTTGCGGGTCGAGTAGTTGTGCGACTCGCGGGTCAGCACCGCGAGGCGCAGCGCGCGGCGGTGCTGCTTGCCGCGTGCGATGCCGCGGTAGGCGTCGAAATCGAGCTCGGGCTGCTGCAGGCGCTGGCTGGGAGAGACTACCATGTCATCTTGCAGCGCACTGCGGCCCAGCAGCATGCGGTAGGCCATGCTGCCGCGGTCGGTGAGTGTGATCTCGATCGGCCAGCGGCGATCGCCCATGACGACCTCGGTCTCGATCACGAAGCGCAGCTCGGTCTCGCCGTTCGAGGAGGTCACCTCGCGCCGATCCCTGAGCGGGGCCGAGCAGATCACTTCGAGCCCCGGCTCGGCGGGATCGGGGTGGATCGCGAAACGGACCATCGGCTTGTCGGAGGAGCCGAATTGCTCGATGGCAAAGGCGTGCAGCGCCGAGGTCCGCGCGCCGGTGTCCACCTTGGCGCGGATCGCGGGCAGGCCAAGGCCGGGCAGGGCAAGCCATTCTTCCCATCCAAGCGTGAACTGCGTCATGTCTACCTCCTTCGCGGGCCGGGGTCGGATTGACGGCCTCTATCCGCGCAATGTGACAGGCGCAATACGGCACGCGGCGCTCCCAGAGGGGAACGCTCATATCGACAGGGCGTGACGTAGGGGTGCTTTGGCGCAGGGCAACTCGGGCGATGGACCCGGGGGGTGCAGTGACCCCGCGAGAGGCTGTCCCCGCGGGGACAGCGCGCTTGCCCCTTAGGCGCTTGCGATCATCTCGGACTGGCGCACGATCACCTCGGCCTGCTTGATCGAGGCGATGTCGACCAGCCGGCCTTTGTAGACCGTGGCGCCTTCGCCCTTGGCCTTGGCGGTTTCCATGGCGGCGAGGATCTCGCGGGCCTCGGTCACCGCGCCCTCGGAGGGGGTGAAGACCTCGTTGGCCAGCGCCACCTGCTTGGGGTGGATCGCCCATTTGCCGACCATGCCCAGCGTCGCCGAGCGCAGCGCCTGCGCGCGGAAGCCTTCGTCGTCGGAGAAGTCGCCGAAGGGGCCGTCGACCGGCAGCACGCCATGGGTGCGGCAGGCGGCGACGATGGCGGCCTGCGCCCAATGCCACGGATCTGACCAGTGCTTCGCGCCCTCGTGCAGCATGTAATAGGTCTCCTGCGTGCCGCCGATGCCGGTGGTCGCCATGCCCATCGAGGCAGCGAAATCCGCCGCGCCGAGGCTCATCGCCTCGAGCCGGGGCGAGCCGGCGGCGATCTCTTCTACATGGGCGATGCCCGCGGCGCTCTCGATGATCACCTCGAACTTAATCGGTTTGCTGCGGCCCTTGGCGCGCTCCACCGCGGTCACCAGCGCGTCGACGGCGTAGAGGTCGGCGGCGCAGCCCACTTTTGGGATCATGATCTGGTCGAGCCGCTCGCTGGCCTGCTCCAGCAGGTCGACCACGTCGCGGTACCACCAGGGGGTGTCGAGCCCGTTGATGCGCACAGAGAGGGTCTTCTTGCCCCAGTCGATGTCATGGGTCGCCTCGATGATGTTGGCGCGCGCACTATCCTTGTCGGAGGGCGCCACCGAATCCTCGAGATCGAGGTTGATCACATCCGCCGCCGAGGCGGCCATCTTCTCGAAGATCGCCGGGCGCGAGCCGGGCCCGAAAAGCTGGCAGCGGTTCGGACGGGCAGGCGCGGCGGGCTGGATGCGAAAGCTCATGGAGGCACCTCGTTGGGGTAATGAAGTTACATATTCGATATCCAGAGAGTTATTAAGTTGCGCGTCGCTGCGCAAGCGAAATTTGCCGCGCTGCGGCGCAGGCCTCCTCCGTGATGTCCGCAACGCATGCACGATTCTTCGGCGCTGGCGTCGAAATGCGTGGAATTTTGGCGTTGTTGCGCGAGGGTACGTGCAATTCGAGACGGATTTGCGTGCCATGCAGGGCAGACTGAGCGCCGACACCACCGAGCGGGCGGCCTCCCAGGAAACGCCCTGCCGGATAACGTACACGAACACAGGGAATACAAGAATGATCGAGACGCCGTACCTCCTCTTCCTCGGTGACGCTCCCGACGGCCTGGCCGCCAAGGTGGCCCAGGGCATCAAGGACTGGCGCCCCGAGAACTGCGTCGGCCAGTTCCGCCTCGACGGCTGCAAGGCCGACCTCGGGCTGCAGGACATGACGCTTGCCGAAGCCAAGGCCGCCGGTGCCAAGACGCTGGTGATCGGCGTCGCCAACCGTGGCGGCAAGATCTCGCAGACCTGGAAGAAGGTCCTGGTCGAGGCGCTGGAAGAGGGCTTCGACCTCGCGTCGGGCCTGCACAACCTGCTGCGCAATGAGGAAGACCTCAAGGCTGTCGCCAAGGCCACCGGCCGGACGCTGCACGACGTGCGCATCCCTTCCGTCGAATACCCGATCGCCAATGGCGAGAAGCGCACCGGCAAGCGCCTGCTGGCCGTCGGCACCGACTGTTCGGTCGGCAAGATGTACACCGCGCTCGCGATGGACGCCTGCATGCGCGAGAAGGGCATGAAGTCGACCTTCCGCGCCACCGGCCAGACCGGCATCCTGATCACCGGCGACGGCGTGCCGCTCGACGCGGTCATCGCCGACTTCATGGCCGGCTCGATCGAATACCTCACCCCCGACAATGATCCCGACCACTGGGACATCATCGAGGGCCAGGGCTCGCTGTTCCACGTCTCCTATTCGGGCGTGACCCTCGCGCTGGTGCATGGCGGCCAGCCGGACGCGCTGGTGCTCTGCCACGAGCCGACCCGCAGCCACATGCGCGGCCTGCCGGGCTACAAGCTGCCGACGCTGGAAGCGGTGCGCGACACCGCGCTGCAGCTTGCCAAGGTCGGCAACCCCGATTGCAAGGTGATCGGCGTGTCGATCAACACCCAGCACATGGGCGACGCGGAAGCCAAGGCCTATTGCGCCGAGGTCGAGGAAAGCCTGGGGCTGCCCTGCGTCGACCCCTACCGCCACGGTGCGGATCGCCTGGTCGAGGCGCTGGCCGCGGTCTGAGACCTCTGGCACAGTGACCACATCATCCCCGGCGGCGGCGCGTCCGGCGCCGGGGAGTTCGTATTTATGGAACAATGAAAGGGGCAGGGTTTGAGCATCGAGGTCACCCGCGACACCTTCAAGCTGGCGCGGGTTTTCACCATCTCGCGCGGCAGCCGCACCGAGGCACATGTGATCACCGTCAAGATCACCCGCGGCGGTTTCACCGGCTATGGCGAATGCGTGCCTTACGCGCGCTACGACGAGACGCTCGACAGCGTCGAGGCGCAGATCAAATCGCTGCCGCAGGACGTCACCCGCGCTGCACTGCAGGATCTGCTGCCCTCGGGTGCCGCGCGCAATGCCGTGGACTGCGCGCTCTGGGATCTCGAGGCCAAGACCGCGGGCAAGCGCGTCTGGGAGCTCTTGGACCTGCCCGCGCCGCAGCCCGAGGTGACCGCCTACACGCTCTCGCTCGCCGCGCCCGAGGAGATGCAGGCGCAGGCGGCCAAGAACGCCTTCCGACCGCTGCTGAAGGTCAAGCTGGGCACCCCCGAGGACCTGCCGCGCCTTGAAGCGGTGCGTGCCGGGGCGCCCGAGAGCACCATCATCGTAGACGCCAACGAGGGCTGGACCCCCGAGGTCTACGCCGAGCTGGCGCCGCACCTGCAGCGCCTTGGCGTTGCCATGGTCGAGCAGCCGCTGCCGGCGGGCGAAGATGACGCGCTGCTGGGCATGGACCGCCCGGTGCCGATCTGCGCCGACGAGAGCTGCCACGACCGCGCCTCGCTGCCGAAGCTCAAGGGCAAGTACGACATCGTCAACATCAAGCTCGACAAGACCGGCGGGCTGACCGAGGCGCTGGAGCTGCTCGAGGCCGCCAAGGCCGAGGGCTACGGCATCTTCGTCGGCTGCATGGTGGGCTCGTCCCTGGCCATGGCCCCGGCGGTGATCGTCGCGCAGGGCGCGCAATATGTCGACCTTGATGCGCCGCTGCTGCTCGGAGAGGACCGCGCGCACGCGATGCTCTACGACGAGGCGGGCGTGCATGCCCCCGAGGCGGCGCTCTGGGGCTGACCGACCCCGACCCGGTATGACCGACTTGAGGGGCGGCCCGCCCGTGCGGGCTTGACCCCGGGTCCGCTTTGGCGGAACTGACCCACAGCGAATTATGGAGAGAGCTGCAATGCGCACCGTTTACGTCAATGGCGAGTACCTGCCCGAGAGCGAGGCCAAGGTGTCGATCTTCGACCGGGCCTTCCTGATGGCCGACGGGGTTTACGAGGTGACCTCGGTTCTTGGTGGCAAGCTGGTCGATTTCGATGGCCACGCCAAGCGTCTCGCCCGCTCGCTGAACGAGCTGGACATGAAGGCGCCCTGCACCGAGGAAGAACTCCTGGCGATCCACCGCGAGCTGGTGGCGCGTAACGAGATCACCGACGGTCTGGTGTACCTGCAGGTGACCCGCGGCTCCGCCGGTGACCGCGACTTCGCCTTCCCCGACCCCGAGACCACCGAGCCGACGCTGGTGCTCTTCACGCAGAACAAGCCCGGCCTCGCCGACAGCCCGGCTGCCAAGACCGGCATCAAGGTGATCTCGCTCGAGGACATCCGCTGGGGTCGCCGCGACATCAAGACCGTGCAGCTGCTTTACCCGTCGATGGCCAAGATGGCCGCCAAGAAGGCCGGCTGCGACGATGCGTGGTTCGTCGAGGACGGCAAGGTGACCGAGGGCTCGTCGAACAACGCCTATATCGTCAAGGGCGGCAAGATCATCACCCGCGAGCTGTCGCATGACATCCTGCACGGCATCACCCGCGCCGCGGTGCTGCGCTTTGCCAAGGAAGCGCAGATGGTCGTCGAGGAGCGCAGCTTCACCGTCGAGGAAGCCCAGCAGGCGGACGAGGCCTTCGTCACCTCGGCCTCGAGCTTCGTGATGCCGGTGGTCGAGCTCGACGGTGCAAAGATCGGCGCAGGCACCCCGGGCCCGGTCGCCGCGCGGCTGCGCGAGATCTACCTCGAAGAAAGCATGAAGGTGGCCGTCTGAGGCCTTGCCGCGTGATCTGAAGAAGGGCGCCGCTCCGAATGGGGCGGCGCCTTTTGCATCTTCGGGGTGCCCGTTGCGGGCCTCAGGGCTTGGTCAGCCCCTGTTCAGCCTCTCGGCCGCTGCCCGCCCGGCCCAGAGCCCGGTCGCAAGGCAGCCGGTCAGCAGGTAGCCCCCGGTCGGCGCCTCCCAGTCAAGCATCTCGCCTGCCACGAAGACCCCCGGGCGATCCTTCAGCATCAGCCCCGCGTCGAGCGCCGCGAAGGGTACGCCGCCGGCCACCGAGATTGCCTCGTCGATCGGGCGCAGGCCCTCGTGCGGCACCGGCAGCGCCTTCAGCAGGGCCGCCCGCGCGGCGGGCTCCTCGGGCAGGGGGCGGGCGCATTCCATCAGCAGGGCGCGGCCCGCAGGAGAGAGGCTCACCGCCTTGCGCAGGTGATTGGACAGGCTCTGCTTGCCGCGCGGGCGGGACAGGCGCTTGGTGAGCGTGGCCAGCTCGACATCGGGGCAGAGGTCCACGGTCAGCGCGGCCCCCGAACGCAGCGCCGGGGACAGCGGGTAGAGCCCGCCGCCCTCGAGCCCGCGCGCCGAGATCACCGCCTCGCCGCGCGAGACCAGAGCGCCCGCATGGAAGGCCACGCCCTTGAGCGGCGCGCCGAACTGCGCCTTCATATGCGCCGACCAATCCACGCAGAGCCCGGCGTTGGCCGGGGCGAACGGTGTGACCGGCAGGCCCGCGCCTGCGAAGATATCGGCCCATTGCCCGTCCGAGCCGAGCCGCGCCCAGCTTGCCCCGCCAAGCGCCAGCACGGTGACGTCGGGCGTCAGCCGCAAGGCGCCCTCGGGTGTGTCCATCAGCACTGCGCCGGCGGCGGCGTCGTCCCAGCCGGTCCAGCGCCAGCGCATGTGCCGCTCGAGCCCCATGCCATCAAGCCGCGCCAGCCAGGCGCGCAGCAGCGGCGAGGCCTTCATCCCGTGCGGGAAGACCCGCCCGGTGGAGCCGGTGAAGAGCGACTGGCCGAGCCCTTCGGCCCAATGCATCACCTCCTCGGGCGGGAAGGCCGAGAGCATCGGGCGCAGGGCAGGGGCGGCCGCGCCGTATTGTGCAAGGAACTCCCCGAGCGGTTCGGCCTTGGTGAGGTTCAGCCCCGACTTGCCGGCCATCAGGAACTTGCGCCCGAGCGAGGGCTTGGCCTCGGCCAGCACCACGGCGTGCCCCGCCGAGAGCAGCGCGTCGGCGGCCATCAGCCCCGCCGGGCCGCCGCCGATCACCAGCGCGCCGCTCATGCCCCGGCCTCGGGACGGCTGCCCGCGTGCGGGCGGTGTGGGGGCGGGGATGTCCTATGTCGCATTCCTCCGTCTTGCCTCGCGGCGGCGCTGGGCGCAAGTTGCACGGATGGAGGAGAGCGATCCCATCTGTCCGCTCTGCCTGCGTCCGATCCCGCCGGAGGCCAAGCAGAGCCTGCATCACCTGATCCCGCGGCTGAAGGGCGGCAAGGGCGGGCCGGTGGTGCGGCTGCACCAGATCTGCCACAACGAGATCCACGCGACCTTTACCGAGGGCGAATTGGCGCGCGCGTTCAACACCCCCGAGGCGCTGCGCGCGCATCCGCGCATGGCGGGGTTTCTCGACTGGGTCGCCAAGCGCCCGCCGACCTTCCATGCGCGCAGCTCGGGCGGGCGGCGTAAAAAGCGCTGAGTGTCTGCCCCGGTCCTATTCCACCGGTCCTATTCCACCGGCCCTATTCCACTGGCGCGCCGAAGACGGCGATCACCAGTCCCAGCAGCGCCAGCGCCTCGAAGCTCCGCGCCCGGAGGGTTTGTCCTTCGGCCCGGGCACCCAGGGCCGCGATGCCTGCCTGCAGCGCGTAATAGAGCGCGAAGGCCCGGCTGGCGAAGGCGATGATCTCGAAGACGTCCAGCGTCCATGTCAGCGCCAGCCCCAGCCCGACCAGCAGCGCATAGGCCGAGCGCACCCGAATGCGGCGGCGGGTCAGCTCCTCGACGAGCCCGCCGGCGCCGCCGGTGTCGGCCACCGCCGCGCTGAACTGCGCCGCCAGCGCCGCACCGGTCAGCATCAGCGGCAGGATCGGCGCCACCAGTCCCATCAACCCGATGATCGCGGTTTCGCTGGCGTCGCCGGTGCCGGGCGGGAAGACATAGGCGATAAGCCCGATATAGGCCATGTAGATCAGCGCCGAGAGCCCCTGCGCCAGTTTCATCGCGCGGATGCGGGTGGGGGCAGTGTACTCGGCCCCGAGATAGCGCGTGGTCTCGAAGCCCTGCACCGTGACGATCAGCCCGAAGCCCAGCGTCAGCGCCGCCCAGCCGGTCAGCGTCGGCGGGTTGGCGAGCAGCGCCCCGGTCTCGGCCTTGTCCCAGAAATAGGCGGCGAGCCCGGCCAGGAGCCCGGCAATGATCGCGAGCTTGAGCCCTACGGCGATCTGCTCCATCCGCTCCAGCGCCGAGAAGCCGCGGGTCCAGCCGACGCCCAGCACCAGCAGGAACATGGCGGAGGTCAGAAGCTTGGCGTGGAGCGGGTCGTTCCAGGGGGTGAGACGCGTGCCGAAGGCACCGAACAGGTTGAGGTAGTAGGCCACCGAAATCACGTAGGCGAAGGCCAGCGCCCATGAGGCGCCGCTTTCCAGCCGTTCCTCGGCGGGGCTGCGTGGACCGCGCGCGCGGCGCGCGATGTTGACGCGCACCGCCGCGCCGAAGAGCCAGGCGCCGAGGCAGAGCGCCGCCATGACGGCGGGCGCCCAGATGCCGTAAGCGCTCTCGAGGATGGGGCCGAGCACGAGAAAGCCGCTGCCGATGATCGAGGCGAGCGGGGTGACGGTGGCACGCCAAAGCCGGGCACGGGACAGCCGGGGCCAGAGCAGCAGGAGTGCGGTGCAGAGCGCAGCGCCGAGGATCAGGGAGGTCAACATGCCCGCACGTTAATCCCGTACAACGCCAAAGGAAATGCGTCACGGTAGGGGGCGTTCCAGGCGCCGGCGGCAGGTTGCGGGCGCGACCTCAGCGCACTAGGCTCGCGCCGCAACCAGCAAGGAGCGGCGCATGGCCCACGAGTTTCCGGTGCATGTCTATTACGAGGACACCGACATGGCGGGGATCGTCTACCACGCCAACTATCTCAAGTACATTGAGCGCGCCCGCTCGGACTGGGTGCGCGGCCTCGGGATCGACCAGAACGCCCTGCGCGTCGCAGAGGGGCTGGTCTTCGTGGTGCGCCGGATCGAGGCGGACTATCTCGGTCCCGCGCGCTTCGAAGAGGAGCTGCTGGTGCGCACCGAGGTGAAATCGGTTTCCGGCGTGCGTCTGGGTCTGTCGCAGGAAGTGGTGCGCGACGGCAAGCCGCTGTTCCGCGCCGAGGTGACGCTGGTGGCGATCACCTCTGAGGGCCACCCGGCGCGCCTGCCCGCCGCGATCCGCCGGCAGGTGCACTGAGCGCTGCGGCGGCACTTTCTTCGAGGCGTGATTTTTCTGGGGGAGTGCGCGCGCAGGCGCGGACGGGGGCGGGGCCGCTCCCGCACAGGTGCTTTGCGCCGGCCGCGGCGGGTTGACGCCGCGAAACCTGCACCTTCCCCAGCGGAAATGGGCGACTTCCCGCGAGATTTCCCCGGTCTCGCGGCGCGGATGACGGCAATGTGTTGGAGATGCGCCTGCAAATCAGCTACACAGACCGGTAATCAGAGCCTCGGCACCAGAGGCCATTTCATAGCCCATGAGGAAGAGCAGGCTTATGGACGCAAATACCCTCGCGCTCGCGCAGGAGATCGATTTCTCCATGTGGGGGCTCTTCGCCCGCGCCACGCTGACCGTCAAACTGGTGATGCTGATGCTGATCCTGTCGTCGGTCTGGGCTTGGGCCATCATCTTTGAAAAGATCGTCGCCTATCGCAAGGCGCGCCGCGAGGCCGCGGTCTTTGACCGTGCCTTCTGGTCGGGCGAGCCGCTGGACGAGCTGTTCGACCAGATCGGCCCCGAGCCGCGCGGCCGGGCGCAGCGGGTCTTTGCCGCCGGCATGACCGAATGGCGGCGCTCGCATCGCGGCGACGGCGGTATGATCGCCAATGCCTCGGCGCGCATCGACCGCTCGATGGATGTCGCCATCCAGAAAGAGGCCGAGGATCTGCAGCGCGGTCTGCCGGTGCTGGCCACGGTCGCCTCGGCGGCGCCCTTCGTCGGGCTTTTCGGCACCGTTTGGGGGATCATGCACGCCTTCATCGAGATCGCGCAGCAGCAGGACACCTCGCTGGTCGTCGTGGCCCCCGGCATCGCCGAGGCGCTCTTCGCCACCGCGCTGGGTCTGGTCGCGGCGATTCCGGCGGTGATCTTCTACAACAAGCTCTCGGCCGACTCGGATCGCGTTATCGCGGGCTACGAGGCCTTTGCCGACGAGTTCTCGACCATCCTCTCGCGCCAGTTGGACTCCTGATCCATGGCCGGGGGCGTGATGAAAAAGGGAGGCGGCGGAGGCCGCCGTCGGCGTCGCCGCAGCGGTGGCGGCGGGGGTCAACCCATGGCCGAGATCAACGTCACGCCGATGGTGGACGTGATGCTGGTGCTGCTGATCATCTTCATGGTCGCGGCGCCGCTGCTGACCGTGGGTGTGCCGGTGGAGCTGCCGAAGACGGCAGCCTCCTCGTTGCCGAACGAGGCCGAGGAGCCGCTGACGGTGACCATCGCCGCCGATGGCATGGTGATGATCCAGACCACAGAAGTGCCGATGGACGAGCTGACGCCGCGCCTGCAGGCGATCGCCACCGAGCGCAGCGACGACCGCATCTTCCTGCGCGCCGATGGCGCGGTGCCCTATGACACCGTCGCCAAGGTCATGGGCGCGCTGAACCGCGGCGGCTTTTCGTCGATCGGTCTTGTGACCGATGCCGGTGGCCCGGCGCTAGACGGCACGGCCCCCGCGGCCGGCAACTGAGGGAGCGCCCTTGCGCAGGAACCTCTATACCTCGGGCGGTTTGCACCTTGCCGTGATCCTCTGGGCGATCTTTGGCAACGTGTTCCGCCCCGATCCGCCGCAGGTCGAGACCTCGGCGGTCACGGTGATCTCGGAGGCCGAGTTCGCCGCGCTGACCCGTGCCGCGCAGTCCCCCGAGACGGCGCAGGAGATCGACGCGCCGCCCGCGCCCGAGCCTGATGCACGGCCCGCGGCGCGCCCGGAGCCCGCCGAACCTGAGCCCGCGCCCAATCCCGAGCCGCCGGCGCCGACGCCCGAGCCGGAGCCGGAACCCGAGCCCATGCCCGAGCCGGTCGCGCCGCCC